>CAZVNC010000544.1:0-2219 GCA_964628305.1 uncultured Ideonella sp. | reverse complement strand
TGCGTCGACGTGTGCCCGACCGGCGCGTCGTTCAAGCGCGCCGACGGCATCGTGCTGGTCGACCGGCACACCTGCATCGGCTGCCGCTACTGCATGATGGCCTGCCCGTACAAGGCGCGCTCGTTCGTGCACGAAGAGATCACGAACCAGTTGCCCGACGTGCCGCGCGGCAAGGGTACGGTCGAGAGCTGCACGCTGTGCGTGCAGCGCATCGATCGCGGCGAGAAGACGACCGCATGCGCCCAGGCGTGCGCCGAGGCCGGTCACGGCGCGATCCTGTTCGGCGACCTGAACGATCCGCAAAGCGAGATCGCGCGCCGCGTGCGCGAGGTGGCGAGCCGGCCGCTGCGCGCCGATCTGCGCCTCGATCCCGGCGTGCGCTACGAGGGGCTGTGATGCGGACCGGTCTCGGCAGCGACCCGCGCTTCTTCTGGCTCGTGCTGGCGCTCGGCGCCGCAGTCACCGGGCTCGGCCTGGCCGCCGCGCAGGTGATGGAGTCGCGCGGCCACATCGCAACCGGCATGACGAACCAGATCGTCTGGGGCCTGCCGCATGTGTTCGCGATCTTCATGATCGTCGCCGCCTCGGGCGTGCTCAACGTGGCGTCGATCGCGTCCGTCTTCGGCCAGGCCGTGTACAAGCCGTGGGCGCGGCTGTCCGCGCTGCTGTGCATCGCGCTGCTCGCCGGCGGCCTGATGGTGCTGATGCTCGACCTCGGCCGGCCGGAGCGGGTGATCGTCGCCGCGACGCACTACAACTTCACGTCGGTCTTCGCATGGAACGTGTTCCTCTACTCGGGCATGGTCGGCGTCGCGCTGATCTACCTGTGGACGATGTTCGAGCGGCGCATGCATGTCTGGACCGGCCGGGCCGGGCTTGCGGTGCTGATCTGGCGCCTGTTGCTGACGAGCGGCACCGGATCCATCTTCGCCTTTCTCGTTGCGCGCCAGGCCTACGGTTCGGCGCTGCTCGCGCCGCTCTTCATCTGCATGTCGTTCAGTTGGGGCCTGGCGGTGTTCCTCGTCGTGCGCTCGGCGGCGCTCGTCTGGAGTGGCCGCGGCGCCGAGCCCGAGTTCGAGCAGCGCAGCGCGCGCCTGCTCGGCGTCTTCGTCGCCGCGGCGCTGTTCTTCGTCGCCGTCCATCACGCAACGAGCCTGTACTTCGCGCGCCAGCAGGCGTTCGAGCGCTTCATCCTCGCCGACGGCGGCATCTACCCGTGGCTGTTCTGGGGCGGCTACGTGATCGCGGGCAGCGTGCTGCCGCTCGCGCTGCTGCTGCGTCCCGCGCAGCCCGGCGCGCGCACGGCGTTGATCGCCGCGCTGCTCGTCGTGCTCGGCGCCTTCGCCTGGCTCTACGTCTTCATCGTCGGCGCGCAGGCGTTTCCGCTCGACATCTTTCCCGGCTACGCCGCGAGCAGCAGCTTCGCGGATGGCGCGGTCTCGCCCTACACGCCGTCGCTTCTCGAATGGCTGCTCGGCATCGGCGGGCTCGGCGCGGCGTTCGTCGTCACCGCCGTCGGCGTGCGCGTGCTCGACTTCGTTCCGGCGCAGGATACGGGCAGGGCAGCAGCATGAAGATCGACCGCCTGCTCGTCTCGGCCGCCCACAAGTCGTCGGGCAAGACGACGATCTCGCTCGGCCTGTGCGCCGCGTTCACCGCGCAGGGCGTGCGGGTGCAGCCGTTCAAGAAGGGGCCCGACTACATCGACCCGATGTGGCTCGCACGCGCCGCCGGGCGCGACTGCTTCAACCTCGACGCCTACCTGATGGACGACACTGCACTCGCGCGCTGCTTCGGCGGCGCGCTGGCCGGTGCCGAACTCGCGATCGTCGAGGGCAACAAAGGTCTGTACGACGGCCTCGCGCTCGACGGCAGCAACAGCAACGCGGCGCTCGCGATGCGCCTTCGCCTGCCGGTGCTGCTCGTGCTCGATGCGCGCGGCATGACGCGCGGCATCGCGCCGCTGATCCTCGGCTACCAGGCCTTCGAGCCCGGCATCCGGATCGGTGGCGTGATTCTCAACCGGCTCGGCGGCAGCCGCCACGAAGCCAAGCTGCGGGCCGTGATCGAGCACTACACCGATGTGCCGGTGCTCGGTGCGGTGGCCGAGGACGAGCGCCTTGCGCTGACCGAACGCCATCTCGGACTGATGCCGTGCGCCGAGGTCGACGACGTTGCGACGCGGATCACCGAGATCGGAAGCATCGTCGGCGCGCAGG
>CAZVNC010000543.1:0-2221 GCA_964628305.1 uncultured Ideonella sp. | reverse complement strand
CGGCCAGCGCCAGCGGATCGCGATCGCGCGCGTGATGCTGAAGGACGCGCCGATTCTGCTGCTCGACGAGGCGACGAGCGCGCTCGACAGCGAGGTCGAGGCGGCGATCCAGCAGAGCCTGGACAAGCTGATGGAGGGCAAGACCGTGGTCGCGATCGCGCACCGCCTCTCGACCATCGCGGCGATGGACCGCCTCGTCGTGATGGAGCTCGGCCGCATCGTCGAGACCGGCAGCCACGCGAGCCTGCTCGCCGCCGGCGGCATCTATGCGCGGCTGTGGGCGCACCAGAGCGGCGGCTTTCTCGGCGAGGTGGACGACGACGAGGCGGTTGCGGCCTGAGCGCCGGCCACGCTCTGGCCGCTTCAGGTCAGCAGCGAAAGCGTGAGCGGGTCGCGCCGGCCGCCGAAGTATTTCGCCAGTGCCTGCCCGAACACCGGCTCGTCCGGCGCGACCTGCTCGAACAGCGTCATCGACGAGCAGAACTTCAAGTCGTCGGGCGAACCGAAGATCTGGTGTGCGCTGCGGCCCGGCACCGAAACAACGAGGCCGCTGCACTCAGTCAGCCGCGCACCGAGCACCGGATGGCGCCAGTAGGCCAGGCCCTCGGCCCGCGATGCGATGCCGAAGTACTTCGCCGTCGCGCTGCGGCCGAGGGCCTCGTGCTGGGGAAAGACGAACCACATCCAGTGGCTCGACTTCGCACCGGCACGCAGTTCGGCGCAGACCTGTGCGTAGACCGGGTCCTGTGCGTCGACGAAACGCTGCAGCGCGAAGGGATCATCCATGGATGAACTCAGGACTTGCGTTGCCGGCTCATCTCGACATCTCGTGCGCGGCTTCGACGATGCGTGCGAGCTTGCGCCATGGATCGAAGCAGGCTGCCGACTTCGTCGGCAAGAGAGGGGGCGTTCATCGGCGTGTCTTTCACGGTGGCGCGAGCGGCTCGCACCGCAACAGTTTGCGCCAGATCCGGATCGCGGCCAAAGGGTGCGGCGGCGTCGCCTCGTTGCTGGCCCTCGCGCTTGCGTAGCTCGGCGCAAGGCAGCCACCGGCGGCCTGATACCGATCGCGGGCGTCGTGCGGCGCCCATCGCTGCGCACTCGACGGGCCTGACCCAGATCAGACCCGGCGAGCGCTGGGCAGGCTATGGTTCCAACCTTTGCGAGGAGCGCTTAAATGGCCCGAATCGAAGGGGTGTGCCGCGAAGTCTGCGATGCTACCGAGTACGTGACGTTTGTGACCAGCGGCCCCGAGGGCCCGCACCTGTCCGGCCATTGGGGCAACTACATGCGCATCCTCGATCCCGGCGAGGTGGTGCTGTTTCCGGTCGGCCGCTTCCAGCGCACCGAGCAGAACCTGCGCGCCGACAGCCGCATCCAGCTGATGGTCGCCTCGCACAAGGTGCAGGGCACGCGCAGCCCCGGACAGGGTTGCGTGATCGACGGCACCGGCGAGATCGTCACCGCGGGCGAGTACCTCGACGTGGTGCGCGAGAAGTTCCCCTGGGCGCGCGGCGCATTGGTGGTGCGGGTCGGGGCGACGTCGACGCAGCTCTGAAACTGGCAGCGTCAGTTGACCTGCCCTTGGCAACTCGAGCCGGCACCGCAGTCGATCTTGGTCAGGCGAAAGCCCTCGAGCACCAGGCGCGGCAAGCTTTTCGTGTTCTGATTCCAGCTATCGCGACTGGCACGCGTTCGAGACAATCGAAGCGCGCGGCGACGGCCGCTCGGTTGGCAAGGAGGGCATATCGTGTCGAAGATCGAACAGCGTCTGCAGGTTCTTGACCTCACGCTTGCGGCGCCGCTGCAGCTCGGGCCCGGCATCGCGCTGCCGTTTCCCTGGGTCAGGGTCGTCGGTTCGCGGGTGCTGATTTCGGGACACGGGCCGACGAATGCCGATGGCACGCTCGCACTGCCACTGGGCAAGGTCGGCGCCGAGCTGACGCCGGAGCAGGGCTACGCCGCGGCGCGCAAGGCGGGGCTTGCGATCCTCGGCAGCCTGCAGCGCGAACTCGGCGACCTCGACCGCATCTCGGCGTGGGTGCGCGTGTTCGGCATGGTCAACTCGGCACCCGGGTTCAACCGGCAGCCCTCGGTCATCAACGGATTCACCGACCTGATCATCGAGGTGTTCGGGCCGGACAAGGGCGCGCACGCGCGCAGCGCGGTCGGCATGGCGGAACTGCCGTTCGACATCCCGGTCGAGATCGAGGGCGAGGTG
>CAZVNC010000542.1:0-2222 GCA_964628305.1 uncultured Ideonella sp. | reverse complement strand
GTGACGTTGGTGCGCTCGCCGATGTTGACGAACAGCGACCCCTCGCCGATCACGGCCGGCTCGAGGCCGGACAGCTTGAGCGGCGGGACAGCGGTGGCGGCAGTGGAGGCGGGAGCGGTCATGGCGGCGGATTTCGCGAGTGTCGTCGCGGTCGCCGGGTTCTCACCGCGACCGCGCAGGTCGGGTGAGCGCCGTTGACGGGTGGCTCGCGGCGCCTGCCGGACCCACCGTGCCCGAGCCTGGCAGCGCCCGATGTCCGAACATGCTCGGCATCCGGCCCCTGTCGCAACGCTCCTCGGGCAGGGCGCCATTGTAGGGTTCAGTCTCTTTCCCGCACGACGTGCGGTGCAATCGGCAACCGTGACCGAATCGACGCCCGGCGTGGCGGGCGATCGCGGGCGCCGCGCCGCCGCCCCCGCGAACGAGGGGGTGACAGCGCGCAAATCAGCTTCCGGACGCCCGCCAGTCCTGCCATGCTTGCGGGCCCGCCACCCTTTCGAATCACCCACTTCAAAGGAATGCCATGAACCCGATCCCTTCATCGCGCCGCGTCTGGCGCGCGACCGCGTTGCTCTGCACCGCGGCGCTCGCCGCGTCTTCCTCCGTTGCCCAGACCTGGGACTACAAGGCCTACCTCAAGGACCCGCGCAACGGCCAGTACGACGCAACCCGCTTTCGCACGACGACGATCTCGATCGAGGAGAAGGACGGCCAGTGGAGCTTTCGGATGACCAACTCCGGCAAGGGCGACCCCTGCATCAGCCGCAGCGCGCTGCCGGCCGAGGTGCAGAAGACGGAGCAGACGACCACCATCACCGTCACGCCCTTGCTCGCCGATTGCGAGCCGTTTCGCTACGTGATCCAGAATGACGGCAGCGGCGGCGTCAAGCAGTACAGGCGCGGCGACAACTGGGTCGCCGACAAGTTCGATCATGGGCTGACGCCGACGAAGTAGGCGCGCGGTGCGGCCGGACGTTTGGCCGCCTATCGAAGGGAAACCTCGCACATGAAACTGCTTCGCCACGGCCCGAAGGGCCGGGAACGCCCGGGCTTGCTCGATGCCGACGGCCAGGTTCGCGACCTCGGCGACCTGCTCGCCGACATCACGCCCGCGACGCTGTCGCCGGGCGGGCCGGCCGCGCTACGTGCGCTCGACCCGAACGCGCTGCCGGTCGTGCCGCAGGGCACGCTCGCGCTACCGTGGAGCGGGATGCGAAAGTTCATCGCGATCGGCCTCAACTACGCCGACCACGCGGCCGAGGCGGGGCTGCCGCTGCCGAACGAGCCGGTCGTGTTCACGAAGACGATCGATTGCGCCGTCGGCTGCAACCACGACGTCGTGCTGCCCAAGGGCTCGCTGAAGGCGGATTGGGAAGTCGAACTCGGCGTCGTGATCGGCACCCGGGCGCGCTACGTGTCCGAGACGACGCGCTCGCGCACGTTGCCGGCTACTGCATCGTCAACGACGTCTCCGAGCGCGAGTACCAGCTCGAGCGCGGCGGCCAGTGGGACAAGGGCAAGGGCTGCGACACCTTCGGCCCGGTTGGCCCGTGGCTCGTCACCGCCGACGAAGTGGGCGACCCGCAGCAGCTTGCGATGTGGCTCGAGGTCAACGGCCACCGCTACCAGCGCGGCCACACAGGCACGATGATCTTCAGCGTGGCGCAGATCGTCGCCCACCTGAGCTGCTACATGACGCTGAACCCCGGCGACCTGATCACGACCGGAACGCCGCCCGGCGTCGGCGCCGGCGTCAAGCCCAAGCCGGTGTTCCTGCGGCCGGGCGACGTGATGCACCTGTGGATCGAGAAGCTTGGCGAACAGCGCCAGAGCGTCCACGCGTGGGACGCGGCGCGGATCGACGCCTGATACCGATCTGCGTTCAAACGCATAGTGTTTGGTGACCTCTCGCGACGCTTTGCGGCTGTCCGCGTAGAGCCGCAGCCGCACTCGCCGGTCAGCGCATCGTGTCAGGCGCCACCCGGCAGATCACGCTGCCGGCGCAGAGATCGCCCCTGCCGGGTGGCACCTGACACGAAGTCGGGACGTCGGTTGTCCGGGCCGCGAAAGCCACGAGCGCTGCCGCAAAGCCGGCCGTGGCCTGCACCGCGGAGGCTGGAGTCCGGCCACGCGCTGTGAGAAAGCGTCCGATTCCATCCGCTTGATCGCGATTTCGTATCAGTCGATCGACTCCATGAACTTGGCGAGGATGCCGTGCTCCA
>CAZVNC010000541.1:0-2229 GCA_964628305.1 uncultured Ideonella sp. | reverse complement strand
GTTTACGGGCCCTCGCGCGAGGCTCGGAGCGGGTGCGCCAGTCAGCCTCGCCGGCGCAGGAGGAGCAGCAACGCAACGGCGCCGATCGCAAGCGGCCACAGCCCGGCCGCGGCGAGCCAGCGCGCGTAGGGCGTTTCGCCGATCCGGCCTTCGACCTTCGCATCGAGCGTTGCCGCAACCAGCGGCGGCAGGCGCGACGTGACGCGGCCGAGGTGATCGACGACCGCCGTCGCGCCGGTGTTGGTCGAGCGGATCACCGGGCGCTCGAACTCGAGCGCGCGCATCTGCGAGAACTGCAGGTGCTGATCCTGCACCAGCCGGGGGCCGAACCAGGCGAGGTTGCTGACGTTGACGAGGATCGTCGCCGCATCGGTGCCGACGACGCTGTCGACCATGTCCTCGCCGAACAGGTCCTCGAAGCAGATCAGCGGACGCAGCCGTTGGCCCCCGACGTCGAACGCGGCGCTGCTGCGCCCATGCGCCTGATCGCCGAGCGGAATGTTCATCAAGTCGACGAACCAGCGAAAGCCGGGCGGCACGAACTCGCCGAACGGCAACAGGTGCCGCTTGCCGTAGTGGTACTCCTTGCCCGGTGCGTCGCCGGCAATGCCGACGACGGAGTTCACGTAGCCGTCGTCGGCGTTGCCGAGAAAGACGCCGACCAGCAACCCGCGCCCCGGCGCCGCGAACGGCCGTGCAAGCTCGTCCCAGTAGGTGCCCGCGAGTTCGCTGCGCGTGAATGGAATCACCGACTCCGGCGTCACGACGAGCGCGCCGCGCGCGGCGTCGATCTGGCGCAGCAGCGACTGCAGATGGGTGCCCATCAGGGCCGGATCGAACTTCAGGTTCTGCGCGATGTTGGGTTGCAGCAGGCTCACTTCCAGTTCGCCGCTGGCTCGCGTGAAACCCGCCGGCAGCACGTGCGGCGCGGCGACCACGACCGCCGCGAGGCCGGCGATGCGCAAGCGCCCGCGCACACCGATCGGGCGCAGACTCGCCGCCAGCGCCGCCGCAAGAAATGCCGCAAGCGCGCACAGACCGTAGACGCCGATCCACGGCGCCCAGGCCGCAAGCGGCCCGACGGCATGCGCGTAGCCCGATGCGATCCACGGGAAGCCGGTGAAGAAGACGCCGCGCGCGAGTTCGGCGAGCAGCCAGCAGGCGGCAAACAGCAAGGCGTCGGCGAGCGGCGCACCTAGCCTGCAGCGCGCGAAGAGCCAGAGTGCGGCGGCGTAGTACAGCGCCAGCAGCGCGGCCAGCGCGAACACGGCGAGCGCCGCAAGCCAGGCCGGCATGCCGCCGAAGTCGTGCATGCTGATGTAGAGCCACCACAGCCCCGACACCAGCCAGCCGACGCCGAACACCCAGCCGAGCCCCGCGGCGCGCGCCGCGCCGGCATCGGCGGCGAGGCCGGCCACCACCGCGAGAGCGGCGATCTGCAGCCACCAGAGCTCGAATGGCGCGAACGAGAACGTCTGCGCGACACCGGCCAGCAGCGCGACGAGCCAGACGAGCGCGCTGCGCATCAGCGTGCGCCGGGCAGCGTCAGTCGCCCTGCCCGGGCTCGTCCGCCGCGGCGCGCGTGACCTTGAACCAGCGCACCGCGCCGCCGCGCGCCAGCATCACCGAGAACACGAGCCCGCCGACCTCGGCCGATTCGCCGCGCCGCGGCACGTGGCCGATTTTCTGCGCGACGTAGCCGCCGATGGTGTCGAACTCGTCCTCCGGCAGTGCGGTATCGAAGGCACGGTTGACGACGCTGATCGGCGTGTCGCCGGCCACACGCTGGCTACCGTCGACGAGCGTGTAGATGCTGCTCTCGCCGTCCTTCTCGTCGAACTCGTCCTCGATCTCGCCGACGATCTCTTCGAGCACATCCTCGATCGTGATCAAGCCGGCCGTGCTGCCGAACTCGTCGATGACGATCGCCAGGTGGTTGCGGTTGGAGCGGAAGTCGCGAAGCAGGTCGTTCAGGCCCTTGGACTCGGGCACGAACACGGCCGGGCGCAGCAGCATGCGCAGGTTGATCTGCGGCGCACGCTGGACCTTGAGAAGGTCCTTGGCCATCAGGATGCCGATGATGTTGTCGCGCGTATCCTCGTAGACTGGAAAGCGCGAGTGCGCGGTCTGGATCACGCTGTGCAGCAGCTGCTCGTAGGGCGCATCGATCGACAGCAGGTCCATCCGCGGTGCGGCGACCATCGCGTCGCCCGCCGTCAGATCGGCCAT
>CAZVNC010000540.1:0-2237 GCA_964628305.1 uncultured Ideonella sp. | reverse complement strand
CGTCGGGCAGCCAGTAGGCGTTGTCGAAGTGGCACAGCGCGCGCGTCATCACCGGCCCCGACAGGTCGGCCGAGTGGCCGGCGCGCGAGACCATCGTGATCTCGGCGCCGAGCACGCGGCCGTCGTCGTCGTAGCCGACAACGTATTCGTACCAGAAGCAGTGGCGCCGGCCGGTGACGAGAAAATCGTCGTCCCGATCGAGTCGCAGCTTGACCGGGCGGCGCAGCTTGTCGGCGCCGATCGCGGCGACGCAGGCGAAGAGCGCCGACTGCGACTCCTTGCCGCCGAAGCCGCCGCCCATGCGCCGGCACTCGACCTGCACATCATGCGCATGGCGCTGCAGGCAATGCGCGACGAGGTGCTGCATCTCGCTTGGATGCTGCGTCGAGCAGTGCACGAGCATGCCGCCGCCCTCCTTCGGGATCGCGTAGCTGATCTGGCCTTCGAGGTAGAACTGCTCCTGCCCGCCGACCTCGAAACTGCCCTCGAGGCGGTGCGGCGCGGCGGCGATCGCGGCCCGCGCGCCGCCTTCGCGGCTGGCGCGCACCAGGTGCATCGGCGCCAGCACGTAGTCGCCGCGCGCGTGCGCCTGCTGCGGCGTGAGGACCGGCGGCTCGGCGTCGATTCTCAGCACATCCTTCGCGCACGCCGCGGCGCGGCGCGCGGCGTCGCGCGTCGTCGCGATCACGGCGAACACCGGCTGGCCGAGAAAGCGTACCTCACCGTCGGCGAGGATCGGATCGTCGTGCACGATCGAGCCGCAGTCGTTCGGCCCCGGAATGTCGGCTGCGGTGAGCACCTGCACGACACCCGGCAGCGCGCGGATCGTGTCGAGCGCCATCGCCGCGATGCGTCCGCGCGCGACGGGCGACAGGCCGAGCGCCGCGTGCAGCGTGCCGGCGAGTTCGGGCAGGTCGTCGATGTAGGCAGCCTCGCCGGCGACATGCAGCGCCGCCGATTCGTGCGGCAGGCTGATGCCGACGCGCGCGCCGCGCTGCGCTGCGACCGCTTCGCCGTGGGTGTCGAAGCGCGCCGCCGTGTTGGTCAGATAGTCGGCAAACGCCTCGTCGGTTTGCAGCAGCGTCGGATCGACGGGCTTGTTCATGTCGATGGCTCCGTGATGTGCGGCATCACGCTCCAGACGCTGGTTGCCTGCGCGGGCAGCGGATCGTGCGGCCGCGTTTCGAGCCAGAAGCGCTGCAGCAGATTGCGCGCGACCTGCTGGCGGTAGCCGGCACTTGCGCGCATGTCGGTCAGCGGCTCGAAGTCGCTTGCGAGCGCGGCCTGCGCGGCGTGCAGCGCCGCCTCGTCCCAGCGCCGGCCGACGAGCGCCGCTTCGGCCTGCGCGGCGCGCTTGACGATCGCCGCCATCCCGCCGAAGGCGAGGCGCACTGCACGCACGACGTCGCCATCGAGCTCGATCGCGAATCCGGCGCAGAGGGCCGAAATGTCGCAGTCGAAGCGCTTGCTGATCTTGTAGGCGCGCACCCGACGTTCGGCGGGCAGCGCAGGGACGACGATCGCCTGCACGAACTCGCCGGGCTCCAAGCGGTTCCTCATGTAGCCGACGTAGAAATCGGTGAGCGCCATGCGCCGCGTGTGCGCGCCTTGGCGCAGTTCGATCTGCGCGTCGAGCGCCATCAGCACCGGCGCCGAGTCGCCGATCGGCGAACCGTTGGCGACGTTGCCGCCCATCGTGCCGGCGTGCCGGATCGGCGGCGACGCAAAGCGCAGCCAGACTTCGGTCAGGCCGGGCCAGCGCGCGGCGAGCGCTCGCCAGGCATCTTCGAGCGAAGCGCCGGCGCCGATCACGAGTTCGCCATCGATCGCCTCGATGCGCCGCAGTTCGTCGACCGCGCCGATGTAGATCAGGTCGCCGAGCGGCTTGAGCTGCTTGTTCACCCACAGGCCGATGTCGGTCGACCCGGCGAGCAGTTGCGCCTTCGGGTGCTCTTCGCGCAGCGCGGCCAGATCGCCCAGCGTGCGCGGCGCGAAGAAGCGGTCGGCGTGGCCGTCGGCCGCGTAGGCGAGGGCGGCGTCGCCTTGCATCGCCCGCAGCGCGGCGAGCACCGGCGCGGTATCGAGCGCGGCGACCGGCAGATCGAACATGCGCTGCCCGGCGTCGAGAATCGGGCGGTAGCCGGTGCAGCGGCACAGGTTGCCCGACAACGCATCGGCAAGCTGCTGACGCGTAGGGCGCGTCGCGCCGCCGGCGCGGGGCTCGTACTGCGACCACA
>CAZVNC010000539.1:0-2247 GCA_964628305.1 uncultured Ideonella sp. | reverse complement strand
ACGAGCGCGAAGCGGCGCCGGCCGTGCTCGCGCGTCTGGCGCGCGGCGAGCGGGTCGCCTACGTCAGCGACGCCGGCACACCGGGCCTGAGCGATCCGGGCGCGGCGCTCGACGCCGCGGTGCGCGAGGCCGGCTTGCGCGTGCTGCCGATCCCCGGCGCGAGCGCGGCGCTGGCCGCGCTCAGCACCGCCGGCGACACGCGCGCCGACGCGTTTCGCTTCGCCGGCTTCTTGCCGGCGAAGGCGGGCGAGCGGGCGGCGGCGCTGGCCGAGCTGCTGCGCGGACCCGACGCGCAGATCATCTTCGAGGCGCCGCACCGGATCGAGGCACTGTGCCGCGCCCTCGGCGACGCCGCGCCGGCGCGCCGCGTGACACTCTGCCGCGAACTCACGAAGCAGTTCGAAACCGTCGTCACGCTGCCGGCGCCCGCGCTTTGCGGCTGGCTGGCCGAAGATGCGAACCGGGTCCGCGGCGAGTTCGTGCTCGTCGTCCATGCGCCGGAGGTCGCCGCCGAGGCCGACGCCGAGCGGCACGACGCAACGCTGCGCACGCTTCTGGCCGTGCTGCCGCTCAAGCAGGCCGTCGCGCTCGCAGTGCAGCTCACCGGCGCGCCGCGCAACGCCTTGTATGAGCGAGCGCTCACACTCAAGGCCTGATGCCCTTGTGCAGGGCCAAATCGGGCCCAACTTCTACAATCACCGCGAACCCTTCGAGGAGCCGGATATGATCCCTCGCGAACCCACGCTCGAACGCCTCGCCACCGCGCGCGCACTGCTGCTCGAGCCCTTCGGCCTGAGCGAGACGACGCTCGCGCAGGCACTCAACGCGATCGCGACGCACCGCATCGACGACGCCGACCTCTATTTCCAGTACACCCGATCGGAAGGCTGGGGGCTGGAGGAGGGCATCGTCAAGTCGGGCAGCTTCGGCATCGACCAGGGCGTCGGCGTGCGCGCCGTCGCGGGCGAGAAGACGGCGTTCGCGTACTCGGACGACATTTCCGAAGCGGCGCTGATGGACGCCGCGCAGACGGTGCGCACGATCGCCGCCGCCGGCCAGAGCCGCAGCGTGAAGATCAACGGCCGCAAGCGCGCGATCGCCGGCAGCCGCAACCTCTACGCGCCGACCGACCCGATCGCGACGCTCGACAGCACGCAAAAGGTCGCGCTCCTCGAGCGCGTCGAGAAGCTCGCCCGCGCCAAGGACCCGCGCATCAAGCAGGTGATGGCGGGTCTGGCGAGCGAGTACGACGTCGTCCTCGTCGCGCGCGCCGACGGCTCGCTCGCCGCCGACGTGCGCCCGCTGGTGCGGCTGTCGGTGACGGTGATCGCCGAGCAGATGGTCGACGGCGCGATGCGCCGCGAATCGGGCAACGGCGGCGGCGGCGGACGCTTCGGCCTCGGCTACTTCCAGGACAGCGTGATCGAGAGCTACGTGCACGACGCGGTGAACGCGGCGCTCACGAACCTCGAATCGCGGCCGCTGACGGCGGGAACGATGAGCGTCGTCCTCGGCCCCGGCTGGCCCGGCGTGCTGCTGCACGAGGCGATCGGCCACGGCCTCGAGGGCGACTTCAACCGCAAGGGGTCGAGCGCGTTCAGCGGCCGCATCGGCCAGCGCGTCGCCGCCAAGGGTGTGACGGTGCTCGACGACGGCACGATCGCCGACCGGCGCGGGTCGCTCAACATCGACGACGAGGGCAACCTGACGCAGCGCAACGTGCTGATCGAGGACGGCATCCTGAAGGGCTACCTGCACGACTCGCTCAACGGACGCCTGATGGGCGGCGCGTCGACCGGCAACGGCCGCCGCGAAAGCTACGCCGCGCTGCCGATGCCGCGCATGACGAACACCTTCATGCTCGGCGGCGAGCGCACGAAGGAGGAGATCATCGCCGGCCTGAAGCGCGGCCTCTATGCCACCAACTTCGGCGGCGGACAGGTCGACATCACGAGCGGCAAGTTCGTGTTCTCGGCGAGCGAGGCGTTCTGGGTCGAGAACGGCCGCATCCAGTACCCGGTGAAGGGCGCGACGCTGATCGGCAACGGGCCCGACGCGCTGACCAGGGTGAGCATGATCGGCAACGACATGCGGCTCGACACCGGCGTCGGCGTCTGCGGCAAGGACGGCCAGAGCGTGCCGGTCGGTGTCGGCCAACCGACGCTGCGGATCGACGAGGTGACGGTCGGCGGCGCCGCGTGAGCCGCGAAAGAGGGGCCCCGCGCAGCGGGGATCGAAGCGAGCGAA
>CAZVNC010000538.1:0-2247 GCA_964628305.1 uncultured Ideonella sp. | reverse complement strand
GCGGCGCGCCCGGCGAGGATGCGCTTCAGATCGTCCATCGCTTCGCGGCTCGCCGCCATCGGCCGCACATCGCCCTGCGCCGCGACACGCTGCATGTGATCCCCGGGGCTGGCGCGCAACCAGACGGTCGTGCAATGCGCGAGCAGCAAATTGAAGGTCGCGGCGTCGGACACCAGCCCGCCAGGCGTCGCGATCACCGCCTCGGGGTAGATCTGGATCGCCTCTTCCAGCGCACGGCGCTCGTAGCGGCGATACGCGTTCATGCCGTAGAGGGCCTGGATCTCGTCGACGCTGCAACCGGCGAACTTCTCGATCTCGCGGCTCAGTTCGACGAACGGCACGTCGAGGTCGTCGGCCAGCATCTGGCCGAGCGTGGACTTGCCGGCGCCACGCAGGCCGACGAGGGCGACCCGCGCGCTGCGCGCCGCGTTGTCGCCGCCGGTGCCGAGCAGTTCGCCGACCGCGACCCGCGCGCGGCGCAGCGTCGCCTCGTCGCGCTCCTCGAGCAGTTCGCGGATCAGCAGCCACTCGGGCGACGAGGTCGTCACGTCGCCGATCAACTCGGCAAGCGAACACTGCAGCGCACCGGCCACCTGCAGCAGCACGAGAATCGAGACGTTGCCGATGCCGTACTCGAGATTGGCAAGATGGCGTTCGGAGACGTCGGCGGCCAGCGCGACCGCCTTGCGCGTCAGGCCGCGCCTCGCTCGCAGGTTGCGTGCGCGCTCGCCGAGCGCCACGAGGAAGGGATTTTTCTCCTCCGCCGGCTCGCCAGGCAGGTGCGAATCTGCGGCCGTGGCGCGTTCGTTTGCGGGAAGGTTGACAACGGTGCTTGACATGGTCGGTATGAGCCCATATCGTTTGAATTGTGCACAATACTTCATCCTCCGCTGCGACGCAAGTCGCGGCGCCGAACCCCGAATGACGCCGCAAGACTTCCGCCAGACCGTCGCCGCACTGACCGCCGAAATTGCCGGCCGGCCGCTCGATGCCGCACTCGATAGCTGGCTCAACAACACACACGGCGCCGCGAGCGCGACCTACGCCGAGTTGAAGGCGGCCTGCGAAGCCGGCGTCGCGCAGGGCTGGCTGTGCGACCGCGAAGGCGGCGGCATCCGCTACGGACGCATCTTCAAGCCGGCGCCGGACCTGCACGGCTTCTCGGTCGACGTCGTCGACATGAAGAACATTGCCGGCCCGCACCACACGCACCCGAACGGCGAGATCGACCTCATCATGCCGATCGAGGGCAACGCCACCTTCGACGGCCGCAGCGCCGGCTGGCTCGTCTACCCGGCCGGCAGCGCACACCGTCCGACGATCGCGAACGGCCGCGCGCTGGTGCTCTATCTGCTGCCTGAGGGGAGCATCGACTTCACGCGCTAGGCGCAAGGAATCGCCATGAACCCGACCCGTGTCTCCGCCCCGCCCGCCGTCTTCAACTTCGCGCAGCATCTGTTCGCGGTGAATGCCTCGCGCCCGAAGAAGGCAGCCTTCGTCGACGACCGCGGCACGCTCGCCTATGGCGAACTGGCCGACCGCGCGCGCCGCGTCGCCGCCGCGCTGCTTGCCTCGGGAGTGCGGCGCGAGGAGCGCGTGCTGCTGTTGATGCACGACAGTTGCGACTGGCCGGTGTGCTTCCTCGGCGCGATGTACGCCGGTGTCGTCCCGGTCGCGGTGAACACCCTGTTGACCGCCGACGACGTCGCCTACACCATGCAGCACAGCCGGTCGCAGGCGGCGCTCGTCTCCGACGCCTTGCTGCCGCTGCTGCGCGAGGCGATGGCACAGGGGCGGCACGAGATCAAGGGCGTCGTCGTCTCGCACCCGTCGGCGGCACTGCCGGACGACGCCCAATCGCTCGCCACCTTCATCGCCAGCGCGAAGCCGCTCGCCGAGCCGGCGGCGACCGGCCCCGACGACATCGGCTTCTGGCTCTACTCATCGGGTTCGACCGGACGGCCGAAGGGCGCGGTGCATACCCACGCCAACCCGTACTGGACGGCCGAGTTGTACGGCAAGCACATCCTCGGCCTGACCGAGGCCGACATCTGCTTTTCCGCGGCCAAGCTGTTCTTCGCCTATGGCCTGGGCAACGGCCTGAGCTTCCCGCTGAGCGCCGGCGCGACGGTGCTGTTGATGGCGGAGCGGCCGACACCGGAGGCGACCTTCAAGCGCTGGCGCGGCGAGGTCGGCGGCGCGAAGCCGACCGTGTTCTTCGGCGCACCGACCGGTTTTGCCGGCATG
>CAZVNC010000537.1:0-2248 GCA_964628305.1 uncultured Ideonella sp. | reverse complement strand
CTGCAGGGCGTGAAGATCAACGACAAGCACATCGAGGTCATCGTGCGCCAGATGCTGCGCCGGGTGCAGATCGCCAATCCGGGCGACACCGGCTACATCGCGGGCGAGCAGGTCGAACGCTCGGAAATGCTCGACACGAACGATCGCATGCTCGCCGAAGGCAAGCTGCCGGCGACGCATCTGGACGTGCTGCTCGGCATCACCAAGGCGTCGCTGTCGACCGACAGCTTCATTTCGGCGGCGTCGTTCCAGGAGACGACGCGCGTGCTCACCGAGGCGGCGATCATGGGCAAGCGCGACGAGTTGCGCGGTCTGAAGGAGAACGTCATCGTCGGCCGCCTGATTCCGGCCGGCACCGGCATGGCCTTCCACGAAGCGCGCCGCGCGAAGGAAGCGATGGACGACGCCGAACGCCGCGCGATCGCGCAGCAGGAGGCCGAGGAACTCGCCTCCGCCCAACTCGCGAGCCTGGACGCCGAAGGTGCTGGCGAGGCTGCGACCACCAGCGACGAGTGATTGCCGGCGCTTGGTGTCTGGTCAAAGGCCGCCTTCGGGCGGCCTTTTTTCGCTCTCGCCGCTCGCGGCTCGAGGCTGCGGCGGCCAATCGGCGGGACGCAGTACGCGCACGCCTCGGTCGCGGGCGCGTGGCGCGAGTCGCAACAGCGCCTTGTCGCGCGTAAACAACCATCGTGCATCCGCGGCGAGCGCAAGGTCGATGAACATCTGGTCGTCGGGATCGGCGCAGCGCAGCATCGAAGCCACTGCCACGTCGGCCGGGCGCGCGAGGCGAGAGCAGGCGTCGCGGATCGAGTCGCGGTCCGGCAGCCTGGCGGCGCCGACGCCGCGGTCGAGCACCTGCTCGAACTCGTCCAGCATCGGCTGCGAAGCGAGCCAGTGCAAACTTCCGTCCTCTATGGCGCGAGCAATGGCTTGCGCGTTGGGGTCGCGAAAGACGAGCCAATCGAGCACCACCTGGGTGTCGAGTACGGCTCGATCAGTCTGGATGGCGCCCATCGGGTTCGGGCTCCCGGACAGGGGCAAGGGCACTTGATTCATGGTTCGATGGGGTGCAGTCCAGATCATGGCGCTGCACCGATAACGACAGCAGTGCACCCGCGCTTCTCGCGGACAACTTGCGGCTGCGGGTACGCCCGAATATAATCAAAGGCTTTTCGGCAGACTCTGCTGCGCTCTTTGTCGGGCGGCTTTCCGGTGTGGCGGGCATTTGGTTGCCTTCGCCAGCGCGCCGGGCTCGAGCCAGTCACGCGCAAGGCGCCCGGCTTCTCCCGAAACGAATCGAACTGTGAGCGTCGGTCTGCCGGACGGCGCGTGTGACTTCAAACGGGAACAAGCTACCTATGCCAACCATCAACCAACTCGTGCGTCACGGCCGCCAGGTCGAGACCACGAAATCCAAGTCGCCGGCGATGGAGAAGAGCCCGCAGCGCCGCGGCGTCTGCACGCGCGTCTACACGACGACGCCGAAGAAGCCGAACTCCGCGTTGCGCAAGGTCGCCAAGATCCGGCTCACGAACGGCTTCGAGGTCATCTCCTACATCGGTGGCGAGGGCCACAACCTGCAGGAGCACAGCGGCCGCGTGAAGGACTTGCCGGGCGTGCGCTACCACATCGTTCGCGGCGCACTCGATCTGCAGGGCGTGAAGGATCGCAAGCAGTCGCGTTCGAAGTACGGCGCGAAGCGGCCCAAGAAGGCCTGACGCGTTCCGCAGGACGGAAAGACGGCCTCGCGGCCGTCATCGGATTCGGCGAGCCGTTGGCGCGTCGAGTAAGTGGGTGGCCCCTGAGGTCGGTGGCGCCCGAGGCGGTGGCATGTGCCAGCGCCAACTGAAGCAAAAGGAAGATTGAAATGCCCCGTCGTCGCGAAGTCCCCAAACGCGAAATCCTGCCCGATCCCAAGTTCGGCAGCGTCGATCTCTCGAAGTTCATGAACGTCGTCATGGAGTCCGGCAAGAAGGCGGTTGCCGAACGCATCATCTATGGCGCGCTCGAACAGGTCGAGAAGAAGTCGGGCAAGGACCCGCTCGAAGTGTTCATCGTTGCCTTGAACAACGTCAAGCCGATGGTCGAAGTGAAGTCACGCCGCGTCGGTGGCGCGAACTACCAGGTTCCCGTGGAGGTTCGCCCAGTGCGCCGCGTGGCGCTTGCGATGCGCTGGCTCAAGGAGTCGGCACGCAAGCGTGGCGAGAAGTCAATGGCGCAGCGTCTGGCCAATGAACTGCTCGAAGCC
>CAZVNC010000536.1:0-2248 GCA_964628305.1 uncultured Ideonella sp. | reverse complement strand
GTCAACCCCTACGGCACCGTCGTCTACGGCACCGGGTATGCCTACACGCCATGGGTCGGCGGGGTCTGGTATCCGACGCCCTACACCTACGGCTATGCCGCGGCGCCGGTCTACAACCCGTACGTCGGCTACACCTTCGGCTTCGCGGTCGGGCTTGCGACGGCGGCCTGGATGACGCCGTACTACTGGGGAGGCGCCTACTACCACCCCGGCTACTGGGGCGGCTACGGCTGTTGCGCGACGGCGAGTGCGAACGTCTACGGCCACTGGGGCGCGACCACCTACTCGGGCACGCGCTCCTGGTACGCGGGCGGCGGCGTCGCGGGGACGACCGCGAGCGGCACTTACACGAACGCGCGCACCGGCACCAGCGGCAGCTACGCCGGCGGCCGCCAGTACAACGCCTGGACCGGCAACGCCTCGCGCGGCTATGACCGCACGATCAACGGCCCCGGCGGCGGATCGGGCAACGTCGCGCGCGGTGCCAACTACAACACCTACACCGGCCAGCGAACGGCCGGGTCGAGCGGCTCGTACACCGGCGCCGGAGGCAGCTCGATCGACCACAGCGGCGCGACGACCGTCGGCCCGCAAGGCGACGCTCACACCGGGTCGACGACGACCTACAACGCCAAGACCGGCCAGACCCACACCTGGAACGGCGGCCAGCCGGTGAACAACGATCACTTCGCCGACAGCAACGGCAACGTGTTGCGCAGCGACGGCAGTGGCGGCTGGCAGCAGCACTCGGCCGGCGGCTGGGGCGCGGCGTCGGGCGATACCTCGTGGGCGGATCGCGACGCGCAGGGGCGCGCCGCCGGTGACGATCGGTTCGGCAGCTTCGGCGGCGGGGATCGCTTCGGCGGCGGCGGCTTCGGGGGCGGCCGCTTCGGCGGTGGCGGCTTCCGCGGCGGCTTCGGCGGTCGGCGCTGAGCGACGTCGCGCTCGGCGCGCCGACGGCCAGGCGGCGCCTGGCTATTGCGGCGAAGAGGCCCGGGGCGAAGCCGGTCCGCGGTGGCCAGCGGTCGGCGCGGTGCGGGCCGGCGCAACGGCCGGCAGCGAACCCATCGAGCCCGGCTGCGCACCCGACCACAGGCGCTTCAAACGTTCGAGCTCGACGTCGTAGAGCTTGTTGATGCGCACCATCTCGGCGTCCTGGTTCGCGATCAGCGTGCGCTGCGCTTCGACCGCGGCGTCGTTGGCGTCGAACGCCTGGCGCAGCTTCGCCGGCAGTTCGCGGCCGACGTAAAACTCCGCTTCGTCCTGCAGCGGCTTGCGCTCGGCGGCCAGCGCCTTCAGCCGTTCCTCGTAGTTGCGCAGCGCCTTGCGCACGTCGTCGAGCGCTGCCTCGCGCGCGCGCTGGTGGGTCGCCTCGTCGGGGAAACGGTTCAGCAGGTTGCGGTCGCGGCGGACGGCGTCCTTTTGCGCGGCGCGTTCGATCGCGGCCCGGCGTTCGGCGGCTTCCTGCTCGGCGCGCTCGTCGGCGGTCGGCGTCGGCGGCATCACCTGACGCACCGAACCGTCGGCGTTGAGCACCCTCTGTTCGCGATCGGCGCAGGCCGCGATCGGCCTATCCGACGTGAGCTTGTTGCCTTTGGCGTCGACGCACGAATAGATCTGTCCGGGCGCGGCCTGCGCGCCGGGACCGGCCAGCGCACCGAGGCACAGCATGACTTCAGCCGCGAGCAGGCGCGTGCGCATTCACACTCCGTAGCGTTGGCGATACCCGGCCACGCGCGCGTGATGGGCGGCAAGCGTCGGGTCGAGGTTGGACTGTAGGTAGCGCAGCAGATCGGCGAGGGTCGCAATTGCGGCGACTTTCAAGCCCAGTTCGGTCTCGACGAACTGGACTGCCGACCACGGCGCGTCGCGCCCCTCTCCATCGGTCGCACGCTCCTGGCGGTCGAGCGCGATCGCGACGGCATAGGGCGTGCCGCCGGCGGCGCGGATCAGCGCGATCGACTCGCGCACCGAGGTGCCGGCCGAGATCACGTCGTCGATGATCAGCACCCGCCCGGCCACCGGCGCGCCGATCAGGATGCCGCCCTCGCCGTGGTCCTTGGGCTCCTTGCGGTTGTAGGCGAAGGGCGCGTTGCGCCCCAGCCGCGCCAGTTCCACCGCGGCGGCGGCTGCGAGCGTGATGCCCTTGTACGCGGGGCCGAACAGCATGTCGAAGCCCAGGCCCGGGTCGAGCAGGCGGCGTGCATAGAATTCCGCCAGGCGACCGAGCTTGGCGCCGTCGTTGAAC
>CAZVNC010000535.1:0-2252 GCA_964628305.1 uncultured Ideonella sp. | reverse complement strand
TCCTGCTCGGCCCGCTTGGCTGCAATGATTCGTGCAGCGTCGTTGACTGAGAGGTTGCGGAGTTCGTCGGCTTCGGCGCGCGCCAATGTTGCTCGCGTGAGGGCGTCTCGGGCGGCACGCTGTGGGTTGACGGTGCGCATTCCGAACTGATCGCTGCGTGCTTGCTCGGTTCCAATTTCACGAGCCAACAATGCGAACCGTTCTTGCTTGTGTCGCCGCGAGGTTTTTCCTCGGTCGGTGCGCGCAGCGTCGGCGGCGCGGGCGGCTTCGGCCACGCGGGGGTCACCTTTCGCTTTCTGTGCCGCTGTCTGGGCTGCCCATCCGGGGAGTGCTTGGTGATTACGGGGCGGTGCGCTGCCCCAGTTGTCGCGCACTCGCGCCCGTTGAGTCTGCGTCTGTTCCTTCGCGGCCTGGTGCTCGGCGCGGGCTTTGCGCCGACCGAACCTGCCGACGGCCGAGAGTCGGGTGCTGGCGGCGGCTTCGTCCTCGACAGCGGCAAGGTAGGTCGCGCCGTCCTGCTCTGCTCGTTGGACGAGTGGCCTGGTGACTTCGGTACGGACGTGCTCGGCTGCGTCCTCAGCAGCGTGGATTACGGCGTCGGCTTGCTCATCTTCGGCACGGTGGGCGTCTCGTTGGGCGTCGAGGCGCGCGGCTTTTTGCTCCCACCGGTCTGCCTGCTCCTTGGCGCGCTCGGCTACCTGGTCGAGGCGAGCGAGTTCTTCGGTGACGAGCTTGACCGGGCCATTGGCGACGAGGCCGCGTACGGCTTCTGCTGCTTGGGCTGTGACGTGGGCGAGGCCTCGGTCTGCAGGGTCGCGTTCCAATGCCTCGATGAACTGTGCTCTGGCATCGGCCATGTCTTCGGCGATGACATGCAGCCGGTTGGTCTCGCGGCCTCTGGTCATCCCGACGTAGACCCCGGCCGCGGTGGTCGCCTCCGACAGGATTGTGTGGGAGGTGGTGACGGTTGTGCCTTGGACGCCATACGCGGTCGCCGCATAGGACAGGTGCGCATGCCCGGCCACATACTCCGGCGGCAGGGTGACAGTGCGGGGGTTCTTGCGGCCGCTGCCAACCTCGCGGGCATAGACGGTGCCGTCGTCGGCGATGTGCTGGACGATCCATTGCTGTCGGTTTGCGACTCCGAGCGCGGTGTCATTTCTGCGGGTCTGGATCAGGTCACCGGCCCCGATGGGCAGGCCGTCGCTGCCGGTTGCCGTCACCTCGTCATCAACCTCGCCACGCTCAACCCGGCCGGTGCGCATGCGCTCATTCAACTCCGCCGCCTCGTCGTTCGTAACGACCGTGATCGCCTCGCCATGGTGAGCGGTCTCGGTGATACGCTCGCAGGCTTGCTCATCATCGGCGTGCAACGTCACGAGCCCCAGCACGGCAAGCTGGTCGAACACGTCGCCAGGGGTCTCGCGATCGCGCAACGCCAGCGTGAGTGCTGCGTACTCGGCATCGGCGAACCTGTGTAGTTCGGTCATGTCATAGGTTCGGCCACGTATCTGCGCGGCCATTTCGAGCACCCCGCCTCGGCCGACGGCGGGGAGTTGGGCGCGGTCGCCGACGAGCGCGACGTTCGCGCCTGCCTCGGCAGTGACGGCCAGGAGGGCGTGAGCGGTGTCTTGGTCGAGCATCCCGGCCTCGTCCACGATCACCCGCTCACCCCGCGACAAGCGCGTATCTTTCGGCGGGCCGGTGTAGGCGCGACCACTCTCGGGGTCGGTATCGCCCACAGCGATGCGTGTCCATACGCCGTCAGCATTCCAGCGCCACCCGTGCGCATACACGAGCGCCGCGACGCTGGTTGCGGGCACCCCGAGTTCTTCGTGCGCGACCTGCGCGGCGCGCAACGTCGGGGCAACCACCCGCGACGGTCTGCCATGCTCGGCGGCAACGTCGATGGCGGTGCGGAGCATGGTCGTCTTTCCGCTGCCTGCTGCTCCTTCCACGATCACCAGCGCATCGGCAGATGCGACGGCCGCTGCCGCGACCGTCTGCCCTCTATCGAGTCCGGCGGCGATCGCCGCCTCTGTCACGTCGGGGTGCTCCGACTTCCGCTTTGGCTTCGTGGCGGTGAGTTGGTCGCGGAGCGCGGCCTCTGCGGTGAGCACGCTGAGGCTGGTCAGGTGCGCGACATGCTCCGGCGTCGCCGCGCCAGGCGGCAGCACCGAGAAGCAATCCGAGACGGCAAGCTCGGTCGCCAGGGTGATGAACTCCCGTAACTCGGCAGGGGTTGCCTGCAC
>CAZVNC010000534.1:0-2252 GCA_964628305.1 uncultured Ideonella sp. | reverse complement strand
CCCGGCATCTACACCGCGCTGACCGAAGCGGCCGAAACGATGCGCCGCGGCGGTGGCGTCGGCTACGACTTCTCGCGCATCCGCCCGCGCGGTGCGTGGGTCGGCAGCACGCAGTCGAACGCCTCCGGGCCGGTGAGCTACATGCGAGTCTTCGACCGCTCGTGCGAGACGGTCGAGAGCGCCGGCAGCCGGCGCGGCGCACAGATGGGCGTGCTGCGCTGCGACCACCCGGACGTCGAGGAATTCATCCACGCCAAGGACAGCGGTGACCTGAAGAACTTCAACATCTCGGTCGGCGTGACCGACGCCTTCATGCGCGCGGTGCGCGACGGCGGCGACATCGAACTCGTGCACCGTGCCGAACCGGGCCCGGGGCAGAAGGCCGACGGCGCATACCAGCGCGACGACGGGCAGTGGGTCTATCGCAAGCTGCCGGCGCGCGCTCTTTGGCAGCAGATCATGCAGTCGACCTACGACCACGCCGAGCCCGGCGTGCTGTTCCTCGACCGCATCAACACCGACAACAACCTGCGCTACTGCGAGACGATCTCGAGCACGAACCCCTGCGGCGAGCAGCCGCTGCCCGCCTACGGCTGCTGCTGCCTCGGCTCGATCGACCTCACACGCTTCGTGCGCGCGCCGTTCGAGGCCGATGCCGGCTTCGACGATGCCGCGTTCGGCGAGGTCGTCCGCGTCGCGGTGCGCATGCTAGACAACGTGCTCGACGTGAGTGTCTGGCCGCTGCCGCAGCAGCTTGCCGAGGCGCGCAGCAAGCGGCGCATCGGGCTCGGCTTCACCGGCCTCGGCGACGCGCTCGTCATGCTCGGCCTGCGCTACGACGAAGCGCCGGCGCGCGCCTTCGCGGCGAAGGTCGCCGAGACGATGCGCAACGTCGCCTACGAAGCGTCGGTCGAACTCGCGAAGGAGCGCGGCGCGTTCCCGCTCTTCAACGCCGACCTCTATCTGGCGAGCGGCAACTTCGCGTCGCGCCTGCCGGCCGCGCTGAAGGAGCGCATTCGCGCCCATGGCCTGCGCAATTCGCACCTGCTGTCGATCGCGCCGACCGGCACCATCAGCCTCGCGTTCGCCGACAACGCGAGCAATGGCATCGAGCCCGCGTTCAGTTGGAGCTACAAGCGCAAGAAGCGCGAGCCCGACGGCACCTTCAAGGAGTACGCGGTCGAAGATCACGCGTGGCGGCTCTACCGCCACCTGAAGGGCGGCGACGCCGAACTCACGCCGGCCTTCGTCACCGCGCTAGAGATGAGCGCGCAGGCGCACGCCGAGATGGTCGCCGCGGTCGCGCCGTTCGTCGACACCGCGATCTCGAAGACGGTCAACGTGCCGGCCGACTATCCGTTCGAGGACTTCAAGAACCTCTACCTTCAGGCCTGGGAGAAGGGCTTGAATGGCCTTGCGACGTACCGGCCGAACGCGGTCCTCGGCTCGGTGCTGAGCGTCGAAGTCAAGCCGGCGCCGCTCACCGCGCCGGACGCCAACCAGCGCCTTGCGCTCGACCGCCTGCCGGCGCCGGTGCTCGCGTCGCTGCGCTGGCCGGGTCGGCCCGATCTGGCGGCCGGCAATTCGGCCTGGACCTACATGATCCAGCATCCGCACGGCGACTTCGCGCTGTTCGTCGGCGAGCTGCCGATCGACCGCCGCGAGCCGTCGGACAGCGCGCAGGCCCGCGAGCAGGCGGCCGAGCGGCGCGAAGGCGGCGCCAGCCGCAGCGTGCCGACGCGGCCGTTCGAAGTCTGGGTCAACGGCGCCGAGCAGCCGCGCGGCCTGGGCGCGATGGCCAAGACCCTGTCGATGGATCTGCGCACGAATGACGCCGCCTGGCTGCGCCTGAAGCTCGATGCGCTCGCCACCGTCGCCGAGGAGCGCGCCTTCGAGATGCCGATGCCGCCGTACGGCGAGAAGCGGATGTTCCCGGGCGTCGTCGCGGCGACGGCGGCCGTGATCCGCTGGCGCTGCGAGCAGCTCGGCGCGCTGGCCGTTGGCGGGCCGACGCCGGTGATGGACGCGCTCTTCAGCCTCGACGAGCCGCGCACCGGCCCGTCCGGAACGCTCGCCTGGTCGGCCGACATCGACAACCCGGCGTCGGGCGAGTCGCTGACGCTGACGCTCAAGGAGATCACGCTCCCCGGCCCCGACGGCGCCCCGGTGACGCGGCCCTGCGCGCTCGCGTTCTCCGGCAACTACCCGCGCGCGCTCGACGGCCTGGCGCGCATCCTGTCGCTCGACATGCG
>CAZVNC010000533.1:0-2254 GCA_964628305.1 uncultured Ideonella sp. | reverse complement strand
CGGCACGGTCGCGGCGATCAAGGTCGGTGCCGAGCCGCACGGCCTGACGGTCTGGCCGCAGCCAGGCCGCTACTCGCTGGGCCATACCGGCAATCTGCGCTAGCCTCGGCGCTCATGAAGCCCCTGCTCGACTCGTTCTGGCGCGCCGCGGCGTATTGTCTGCATCCGCGCGTGATCGCGCTGTCGCTGCTGCCGCTCGCGCTGATGGTGGCGATCGCACTCGGGCTGGGCTACTTCTTCTGGGACGATGCGATCGACAGCGTGCGCTCGACCTTCGAGTCGTGGTCGATCTACGTCACGCTGACCGACTGGCTCGTCGGCATCGGGCTGTCGGGTCTGAAATCGGCCGTTGCGCCGCTCGTCGTCGTCTTTCTCGTCACGCCCGTGATTGTCGTCGGCTCGCTGCTTGCAGTGGCAGTCCTGATGTCGCCATCGTTGCTTTCGCTCGTTGCCGAGCGCCGCTTTCCGGCGCTCGAGAAGAAGCGCGGCGGATCGTTTTTCGCGAGCGCCTTTCTTTCGCTGGTCACGACTGTCATCGCCTTGCTCGCGCTGCTGGTCTCGATCCCGTTCTGGCTCATTCCGCCGCTCGTGCTGATCCTGCCCCCGCTGATCTGGGGCTGGCTGACCTACCGCGTGATGAGCTATGACATGCTCGCCGAGCACGCCAGCCGCGACGAGCGCAAGACGCTGCTGCGCCGCCATCGCGGTTCGTTGCTCGGCATCGGCGTGCTGACCGGCTACCTCGGCGCCGCACCGAGCCTGGTGTGGGCGTCGGGCGTGCTCTTTCTTGCGATGGCGCCGCTGCTGGTGCCGGTCGCGATCTGGATCTACACGCTGGTCTTCGCGTTCTCCGCACTCTGGTTCGCGCACTATCTGCTGGCGGCACTCGAGGCCCTGCGTGCCGAGACGCCAGGTGCGGCGCCTCCGGCCTACGCTCATGTGGAAACGGCGCTCGATGCTTCCGAACTCATCCTGCCGCCGCCACAACCACCGCGCGCTGCGCTCGAATGATGTCGACACGAAATCGCCGCCCTCGCGTGGCGCGCAATGCGTGCCATGGTTCGCGCGCGGGCTGGGGCTGACGTGAGCTTCGGACTCATCATCGTCGGCGACGAGATCCTCTCTGGCAAGCGCGAGGACAAGCATCTGGCCAAGGTGATCGCGTTGCTCGGCGCGCGCGGCCTGGCGCTGTCCTGGGTCGAATACCTGGGCGACGAGCGGGCGCGCATCGCCGCCGAGTTGACGCGCGCCTTCGCGAGCGGCGACATCGTCTTTTGCTGCGGCGGCATCGGCGCCACGCCCGACGACCACACGCGCCAGGCGGCCGCGGCGGCGCTTGGCGTGCCGCTCGTGCTCCACCCGCAGGCGCGCGAACTCATCCTGCAGCGCGTGCGCCAGATGGCCGCCGAGCAGGGCCAGCCGTTCGACGAGCGCCACCCGGAGACCTTGCGGCGGCTCGAGATGGGCGTGTTCCCGCGCGGGGCCAGCATCATCGCCAACCCGTTCAACAAGATTCCGGGTTTTTCGGTCGGCGATGTCCACTTCGTGCCCGGCTTTCCGGTCATGGCGCATCCGATGATCGAGTCGGTGCTCGACAGCCGCTACGCGAGCCTCGAGGGGTCACAAAGGCAGGCCGAACGATCGGTGATCGTGTTCGGGTCGATGGAGGCCTCCCTCACGCCGTTGATGGAGCAAATCGAGGCGTCGTTCCCGGCGGTTAGAGTCTTCAGCCTGCCGAGCGTCGACCATCCGACCCTGGGGCGACACATCGAACTCGGCGTGAAGGGGCGGGAGCCGGCCCTCGACGCTGCGTATCGGGAACTGCTGGCTGGCCTGCGCCGTCTTGGTGCAAAGCTTGGTCCAGAGTTGGTGCGTTAGGCCCCCGCGCGAGCCCTTCGATGCACCGCGACAGTGCGGCGCCGGTACGAGAATGTGCCCATCGGATGGCTTGGTCCGAATCCGGGACCGGGCATGGATTCTGCTAAATTGGCTTGCCTTCTTGCCTTGCGCCGCGGCACGCCCGAAGCGCCGTCGGCAAGTCGAACCACCCCCCGAAAAACTAAGCTTTCCTGGAGCATTTTGATGGCCAAGACCGTCGCCGACGTGATGAAGATGGTGAAGGACAACGAGATCAAGTTCGTTGATTTCCGTTTCACCGATACCCGCGGCAAGGAGCAGCACGTGAGCGTGCCCGTGTCGCACTTCGACGAAGACAAGTTCACCCACGGTCATGCGTTCGACGGCTCGTCGATCG
>CAZVNC010000532.1:0-2255 GCA_964628305.1 uncultured Ideonella sp. | reverse complement strand
GATGCCCAGCGCATCGGCCAGCGTGCGCGGCAGCGGCCAGCCGCCGTCGGCCGGCCCGAGCACGATCGCCGCGCCGGCGAGCGCGAGCAGCGCGCGCGCCGCCGCGGCGCGGGTCAGCGCTTCGTGCAGCAGCAGGCGCGCGAGCAACACCGCCCACAGCGGCATCAGGTAGAACAGCAGCACGACGCGAACGACATCGCCGATCACGATCGCCCAGTTGAACGCGGCGTTCGTCGCTCCGGACGCGAGCACCAGTACCCACAGCGCCGGCGTGCGCAGCACGAGGCCGAGTGCGCGCGGCCGGGCGGCGATGATCGCGAGCGCGGCGACGATGTAGATCAGCACCGTCGCCCACAGCGGATGCAGGCCCTGCCCCTGCAATTGCCGAAACGCCCACCAGGAGGTGCCCCAGACGGCGGCGTTGAAGGTCAGCGCCAGCGCCGGCCAGAAGCCGGCGCCGCGCGCGTTCGCTGCTTGCCTCTGCGCGTTGGCCGCGGCCGGCGCCGTCACGTCGCCTCCCGACATGAGCCTGCGCCGCAACGGCGGTTCGCCGCGGTCAATGCCGATCGCTGCGCGCGAGCGCGAGCAGACGTTCGACTTCGTCCCGGTGATGCATCAGATTCGAGGCATGCCAGCGGCGGATCAGCTCCATGATGGCGGCGACCACGATGCCGAACGCGGTGATCGCGAAAAAGGTCGACATGCCGATGCGTGTCATGCCGGTGTAGAGCGCGCCGAGTGCGAGGATGCAGGCCTGCTCGTTGAAGTTCTGGACCGCGATCGAGCGGCCCGCGCCCATCAGGTTGTGGCCGCGATGCTGAAGCAGTGCGTTCATCGGCACCACGATGTAGCCGCCGATGCCGCCGAGCAGGATCAGGAATGGCACCGCAGCCCAGACGTTCGTGATGAAGTACATGCCGACCACGAGCAGACCCATCGCGATGCCGAGCGGAATCACGCCGGTTGCTCGGTCCAGGCGCATGCGCATCGACGCGATCACGGCGCCCGCCGCGGTGCCGATCGCGACCACGCCGGTGAGCGTCGATGCCTGCGTCGTCGTGTAGCCGAGCGCGACCGCGGCCCAGGCCAGCACGATGTAGCGCAGGTTGCCGGCGACGCCCCAGAAGAGGGTCGTCGTCGAGAGCGAGATCTGGCCGAGCTTGTCGTTCCACAGCCGCGCGTTGCAGACCGCGAAGTCGCGCACGAGGGGAGCGATGCCCCTCGAAAAGGGCTGCAACGGCGCATCGGTGCGTGGAATGTAGAGGTTGATGATCGCGGCCAGCAGATAGACGCCAACCAGCGCCGAGATCGCCGCTTCGGGCGGCGTGTTGATGCCGGTGTCGACCATCGGCATGTCGAAGCCGAGCAACTGCGGTGCGATCACCGGGCCGACGAGCTGGCCGCCGAGCAGCACGCCGAGGATGATCGAGGCGATCGTCAAGCCCTCGATCCAGCCGTTGGCCTTGACGAGCTGCGACGGCGGCAGCAGTTCGGTCAGGATGCCGTACTTGGCGGGCGAATAGGCCGCCGCGCCGAGGCCGACGATGCCGTAGGCCAGCAGCGGGTGGGCGCCGAACAACATCGTCATGCAGCCCACGATCTTGATGAGGTTCGAGTAGAACATCACCTGGCCTTTGGGCACGGCATCGGCGAACGCGCCGACGAAGGGCGCGAGCAGGACATAGAAGAGCGCGAACATCGGCACCAACGCCGCGCCCTGCCATTGGGCGCTGCCGGATTCCCTGATCAGCTCCACCGCGGCGACGAACAACGCGTTGTCGGCAAGCGAGCTGAAGAACTGCGCCGACATGATCGTGGAAAAGCCCTTTTTCATGCAATCGCGAGCGTGCGGCCGAGCGTTGTCTCCGTGGCAGGAAAGGGCGTCGCGGGGCGCCGTTGATGACGGTTTCGAGCCGGTCCGGTCTGTAGCCCCTGCGCCGGGGTTTATAGCATGGGCGGTGCCGCCGGCCGGGCTGCGCGCCACCCGCGAACGGGGGGCGGCGCTGGCAGAATGGCTGCATGCCGCGACCGATCCGAGCCTTCATCCACACTGCGGCGTTGGCGCACAACCTGCAGCGTGCCAGGCACGCTGCGGGCGACGTGCGGGTCTTTGCGGTCGTCAAGGCCGACGCCTACGGCCACGGCATCGAGCGCGTGTTCGCCGGACTGCGCGGCGCCGACGGCTTCGCGCTGCTCGACCTCGCCGAGGCCGAACGCATCCGCGCGCTCGGCTGGCGCGGGCCGGTGCTGCTGCT
>CAZVNC010000531.1:0-2259 GCA_964628305.1 uncultured Ideonella sp. | reverse complement strand
AGCACGGCTCGCCGCTGACTCGCTACGTGCCGGTGCCGAACAGCCCGCACGGCATCAACACCGCGCCCGACGGCATCCACGTCGTCGCCAACGGCAAGCTCTCGCCGACCGTCACCGTGTTCGACGTGCGCAGGTTCGACGACCTGTTCGACGACAAGATCAAGCCTCGTGACACGGTCGTCGCCGAGCCCGAACTCGGCCTCGGGCCGCTGCACACCGCGTTCGACGGCAAGGGCAACGCCTACACGACGCTCTTCATCGACAGCCAGGTCTGCAAGTGGTCGATCGCGAAGGCGATCGACAAGTTCGCCGGCAAGGACGTGAATCCGATCCTCGAGAAGCTCGACGTGGCGTATCAGCCGGGCCACAACCACACGTCGATGGGGCAGACGAAGGAAGCCGACGGCAAGTGGCTGCTTTCGCTCAACAAGTTCTCGAAGGACCGCTTCCTCAACGTCGGGCCGCTCAAGCCCGAATGCGACCAGCTGATCGACATCTCGGGCGACAAGATGGTCGTCGTCCACGACGGCCCGAGCTTTGCCGAGCCGCATGACGCGACGATCATCCACCGCTCGAAGGTCAATCCGGTCAACATCTGGAAGCGCGACGATCCGATGTGGGAGGACGCGCGCCGCCAGGCCAAGGCCGACGGCGTCGATCTCGACTCGGCCGCCAAGGTCGTGCGCGACGGGAACAAGGTGCGCGTGTACATGTTCTCGGTCGCGCCGACCTTCAGCCTGACCGACTTCACCGTGAAGCAGGGGGACGAGGTCACGGTCTACGTCACCAACAAGGACGAGGTCGAGGACCTGACGCACGGCTTCACGATCGTCAACTACGGCATCGCGATGGAGATCGGGCCGCAGGCGACGGCTTCGGTCACCTTCAAGGCGGACCGCGCCGGTGTCTACTGGTACTACTGCCAGTGGTTCTGCCATGCCCTGCACATGGAGATGAAGGGCCGCATGCTGGTCGAACCGCGCAAGGCCTGACGATGTTCGCTGCACGGCTCGCGGCCGCAGTGCTGCTCGCCGCAGCCGGGGCGGCGTGCGCCGCCGAGCGCCTCGTCGCGCCGGGCGAGGCGCTGCAACCGCTGATCGATGCGGCGCCGGCCGGCAAGGTGCTGCGCCTCGCGGCCGGCCGCCATGCGGGCCCGGTGAAAGTCGCGCGGCCGGTGTCGCTCGTCGGCGACGCCGGCGCCGTGCTCGCCGGGCCGGGGCGCGGCAGCGTCGTCGAGGTCGCCGCGCCCGACGTGCGCATCGAGGGCCTCGAGATCACCGGCTCGGGCAGCGATCTGCCGGCGATGGATTCGGCCGTCCTGCTGCGCCAGAGCGCGCTGCGCGCCCAGGTGCGGGGCAACCGGCTGCGCGGCAACCTGTTCGGCGTCTATGTGCACGGCGCGCGGGACGCGCGCGTCGTGGACAACGTGATCGAAGGGCGCAGCGAGACGCGCACGTCCGAAGCCGGCGATGGCATCTCGGTGTGGAACGCGCCCGGCGCGCAGGTCATCGGCAACACGGTCAGCGGCGGACGCGACGGCGTGCTGGTGCGGATCAGTCGCGACAACGTCTTCGAGCGCAACAGCTTCTCCGGGCTGCGGTTCGCGATCCACTACATGTACACGCAGGACAGCCGCGTCGTCGGCAACCGTTCGCGCGACAACCATGTCGGCTGGGCGATCATGTATTCCGACCGCCTCGAGATTCGCGACAACGTGTCGGACGACGACCGCGACCACGGCCTGCTGCTGAACACGACGAACGACTCGCGGGTCGTCGGCAATGTCGTGCGCCGCAGCCGCGACAAGTGCGTGTTCGTCTACAACGCGAACCACAACGTGCTGCGCGACAACTGGTTCGAAGGCTGCCCGATCGGCATCCACTTCACCGCCGGCTCGGAGCGCAATGCGCTGAGCGGCAACGCCTTCGTCGCGAACCGGCTGCAGGTCAAGTACGTCGGGACGCGGTTCGTCGATTGGGCGCACGACGGCCGCGGCAACTACTGGAGCGACAACCCGGCGTACGACCTGAACGGCGACGGCATCGCCGACCGGCCGTACCGGCCGAACGACGTGATGGATCAACTGCTGTGGACGCTGCCCGGCGCGAAGGCGCTGATCAACAGCCCCGCGGTGCAGATGGTGCGCTGGGCGCAGGCGCGCTTTCCGGCGCTCTACCCGGGCGGCGTGATCGATAGCGCGCCGCTGATGCGGCCGGACCGCGTCCCGCCGGCCAATCCGTCATGAGCCCCGCACGACCG
>CAZVNC010000530.1:0-2264 GCA_964628305.1 uncultured Ideonella sp. | reverse complement strand
TCGATCTGCTCCGGCGTTGCGTTCAGGCCGCCGAGGATCTCGGCCGGGTCGCCGCCGAAGAACTTGAACAGAAGAAACACCAGCAGCACGACCCCGAACAAGGTCGGCACCATCTGCCACAGTCGTCGGATCATGTAGGCCGCCAAGCGATGCAGCTCCTGCGTCGGTCGTTGCGTGAGCCGAGTCTAGGTCGACGCTGGCCTGCGCTCCCCCCGCGTTTGCCCGCGTCGGGCTGGCGCGCATGGCAAGGCGCGCCAGCGCAGGCCGTCAGGCCAGCGCGGCGCGCAGGCGTGCAATCTCCTGGCCGAGTTCGGACGTGTCGCTCGCGCCCAGTGTCTCGGCTGTCTGCTGCGCGCGCGCCAGCGCCGCGGCCGCACCCCCCCCGTCGCCGCCGCCGAGTTCGTGATGACCGCGCTGGCACAGCAGCTTGGCGAGCGACAAATGGGCGCCGAGTTCGCCCAGCAGCGCCTCGCCGGCCTCGAACGCCGAGCGCGCCTCTTCGCGCCGGCCCTGGCGCGTGAGCACCTCGCCGAGTTCGCCGTGCGTCGCGCCTTCATCGTGACGATTGGACGTTTCGCGATGGATAGCGATCGCGGCGCGCAGGTTGGCCTCGGCCTCGTCGAGCTGTCCCTGCAGGCGCTGCAACCAGCCCAACCTGGCCATGGCCCTGCCGATCTGGCGCCGGCCCGCCACCTCACGCTCGATGTCGAGCGCAAGCTGCTGAAAGGCGAGGGCCTCGTCCATGCGGCCGCGCTCGACGCAGTGCTGGACCAGGTTGCCGAGCGTGACCGCCTCGCTCGGCCGGTCGCCGCAGTCGCGGTGGATGGCCAGCGCGGCCTCGTAGCAGGCATGTGCGACGTCGGGGCGGCCCTGGTCCTCGTGCAGCGTCGCCAGGTTGCCGAGCACGATGCCTTCGCCGATGCGGTCGCCGAGTTCGCGCTGCAGAGCGAGCGCGGTTTCGTAATGCGCGCCAGCCTCGGCGAGCGTGCCACGCTCGTGGTGCAGTACCCCGAGGTTGCACAACGTGCGGGCCTCGGTGCGGCGGTCGCCGTGCGCCCGATGCACCGCGATGGCCTCGGCGAGCATGCCTGCCGCCACATCGAACTTGCCTTCGTCGGCAAGCTGGTTGGCAAGATTGCCGCGCGCCGCCGCCTCGAGCCGCCGCTGGCCGGCGGCGTGCTGGAGCTCGATCGCGCGCTCGAAGCAGGCGCGTGCCCCGTCCGCTTCGCCCGCCGCCGCCCGCAGCAGGCCGAGCTGGACAAGTGCCTGCCCTTCGCAGTTGCGGTCGGCGCCGGCACGCGCCAGCGCAAGCGTTTCGTCGACGAGTGCGCGGGCTTCGCCCGAGCGTCCGCAGCGTCGCATCGCGAGGGCACGGATCAGACAGGCTCGCGCCGCCGGCCCCGAGCCGGGGAACTTCAAGGCCTGAACCTGGGTCGCGAGCTCGAGTCCGAGGACGAAGGGCCCCCGCCGCTCCAGCACCTCCCATGCCGCGCGCAGCGTCGCCAGCGCGACCTCGGCATCTCGGCGCTCCACCGCGCGACGGCAGGCGGCGACGAGGTTGTCGAGTTCGACGACCAGCGACTGGATTCGCGCGACGCCTCCGTGACGCGCCAAGGCCTCGAGCGCTTCGTCGCTGCCGCGAAGTGCGTAGTGCCGGCCATGCCGCTGCTGCGCCGAGAGCGTCGCGGTCGGGCCCGCAGCATCCAGCCGCGCCACGGCATATTCGTGGATGCTGAAGTACATGCCGAAATACGGCTCGGCAACCTCTTGGCGCACCGCGCCGGCCGCCGACCATTGGCGCAGCAGGCTCTTGTCGAGCAGCGCCTGCACGGCGTCGATCACCAGTGGCGCATCGGGCCAGGCCGAAAGGTCGATCACCTGTTCGGCGGCTTCGACCGTAAAGCCGCCCTGGAACACCGAACACTGTGCCAGCGCGGCCTGCTCCCAGGGCGCCAGCAGCTCCCAGGACCAGTCGATCGCCGCCTTGAGCGTGACCTGCCGCGCCGCAGCCCCCCGTGCGCCGGCCAGCAGCGCGAACCGGTCCTGAAGCCGGGCGACGATCTGTGCCGGCGACAGCACGCGCACGCGCGCCGCGGCGAGCTCGATCGCAAGCGGCAGGCCGTCGAGCAGCCGCACGATCTCGGCCACTGCCGCGCGTTCGCCAGGCGCGATCTCGAAACCCGGCCGCTGCGCGCGGGCGCGCGCGGCGAAGAGCTCGATGGCCTCGTCACCGAGCGCGAGCGGCTCGACCACGAAGACCTCTT
>CAZVNC010000529.1:0-2273 GCA_964628305.1 uncultured Ideonella sp. | reverse complement strand
CCCGTCGGGTGGTGAGTCCACCGGCCTGCAGGCAGTGGACGAGCTCAACGGCTGGACCTACATCATGAGCAACTTCCAGCACGCCGGCGACTGGGGCAACATCCACAAGGTCGTCAAGGACCAGCTCGACCCGCTGATCGACGCCAACTACAAGAACAAGTTCGGCGCCGCCGTGGGCTACCTCACCGCCACGCCCAACCAGCCCAGCCTGGGCTGATTGCGGGCCGGCCGGCGCTGCCGCCGGGGCGGCGGCGCCGGCCTTGCCTCGAGCACTGCCGGCGGCGGCGGCGCGCCGCGGGCGGCCGCGAGCGGGCCTCGCACCGAGACCGCGGCCCAGGTCCCCGAGGCTCGCCGAATCCGGTGTCTCCCTCCGTCGGCACCGCGCGCTGGCAGCCCGCGGGCGCATCTGGCAAGTCCAGGACCCGGGCCGCGCAACTCGCGACGCGGGCCGGTGCCGAGCGCCGCGGCGAGTCAGCGTCGAAGCTCGGGGCTCAGGTGGTGCGCCGGTTGCGGTGCGCGACGCCGCCGACGGCGATCAGCCCGGCCAGCATGAGCGCGAGCGTCTCGGGCTCGGGCACGGCGGCGACGTAGCCGTCGATGTTCGCCGTGTACGCATGCAGCACGCCCGGCAGCAGCACGTAATCGTCGGTCAACGCGCCGGTGCAGCCGACGACCGCCCCGATCGGGCACTGGATCGAGGTGGCGAAGGGGTCGGCATCGCTCATGCGAAACCAGACGTCGAACTGCTCGCCGCCGTCGCTTTGCGTCACGCTGTAGTCATTGTCGGAGCCGGCGAGCACGAGAAAGCTGCCGTTCGCAAGCTGCGGCCCCACCGCCAGACCTTCCCACTTCTCCGGCGACTTGCTGCCGAGTGCGGCGAGTGTGTCGGCGTCGAGGTCGATCACCTTGGCGCCCTTGGCCACGGCGGTGAAGCCGAACGGCAGGTCGCCGCTGGCGGGCAGATCGATGCCGCTCACGTCCGTCGCGCCGTTCAGGTCGATCATGAAGACGTTCTTGTCCGGGCTCGCCAGCGTGGCGCCGACGCCGATGCCGCGGTTGTTGCGCTCGAGGATCATGAACCTGTCGTTGCCCAGCGCGACCAGCGCCGAGATGCCGCGGCCCTGGCTGGCGCTGTCGAGCTGGTAGGCGTACTGCCCGACGGCCTGGCCGGTGGCGGTGTCGAACTTCACGATGCGGGTATAGCGGCCCCGGCTCGAGCTGCTCCAGCCGTCCTGGACGGCGCCGTTTTGGAGCACGGCATAGGCGTACTTGCCGTCGGGGCTGATGGCCAGGCCCTCGAGGCCGCGATTGGGCTCGCGTCCGCTGGTGAGGGTGGGCGGCTTGGCGTCGTAGTTCGGCGTCGCACCCACCTTCGGCACGAGGTTGGGCGCCATCGTGTACTCGCGCACCAGTTGCCCGTTGCGATCGAACTCGTAGAGCGAAGGGCCGTACTCGTCCGACACCAGCAGGTTGCCGTTCTTCGGGTTGATGACGAAGCCTTCCGGGTCGAACGCGTTGCCGAGCACGTCGCTCGGATTCGGCGCGAGACCGTTCAGCGGCACGCCGCTGCGCGTGAACTTGATCGTCTGCGCGACCTGGAAGTTGCCGATCGCGCCATTCGCCGCGACGTCCAGCGTGAAGCGCTGGACGCGGGTTTCGTACGACAACGTGCCGCCGCCCGGCCCGCGGTCGGACAGACCCCACCATTCGTTGCGCTGGCGGTCATAGTAGAGGTCGGAGAAGTAGCCGAGCCGGCGCTCGACATCGCTGCCGGCGCTGCGATCGAGCGCGCCTCCCGACAGCGCGAGACCGTTGACGAAGCCGACGTCGTAGACCGTCTGCGCGTGCGCCGCGCTCGTGATCGCGCAGGCCAACAGCAGGCCCGGGAGTTGGGAAGATGACATGGCAAGCGCTCCTCGTTGTGGATACGCCGGCAAGCTTCGCTTTCGATGATGACGCCGCTGTGACAGCGGCGTGGCGCCCGCCGCCGCGCCAAGGAAAAGTAAAGCTCAGTAGCGCTCGGGCACCATCATCGCCTGTGGCAGCGGGTGGCGGATGTAGTCGGCGTGGCGCACGCGCTCGGGCAGGGCGATCGCCGGACGCTCGATCTCGGCGTAGTCGAACTGCGTCAGCAGATGGCTGATGCAGTTCAGGCGCGCCTTCTTCTTGTCCACCGCATGGACCACCCACCACGGCGCCTCGGGGATGTGGGTGCGCGACAGCATCTCTTCCTTGGCCTTCGTGTAGTCCTCCCAGCGGCGGCGGCTCTCCAG
>CAZVNC010000528.1:0-2279 GCA_964628305.1 uncultured Ideonella sp. | reverse complement strand
ATCGCCGACGACGAGCGCCTGATGCGCGAACAGTTGCGCACGCGCCTGGCCGAGGTCTGGCCCGAACTCGAGATCGTCGGCGAGGCAAAGAACGGCGTCGAAGCGGTCGAGCTGACCGCGAAACTCCAACCCGACCTCGTCTTCCTCGACATCCGCATGCCCGGCATGACGGGGGTGGACGCGGCGCGCCAGATCGCGCAACTGCCGGCCGACGACGATTGGCGCGGCTGCGAGATCGTCTTCATCACCGCCTACGACCAGTATGCGGTCGAAGCCTTCGAGCAGGGCGTCGTCGACTATGTACTCAAACCCGCCGAGCGCGAACGCCTCACACTCAGCGTCCAGCGCATCCGAAAACGCCTCGCGCAGCGCGCGGCCGATGGCACGGCGACCAGCGAGCCCTCGCCTGCGGCACTGCAGCAGTTGCTCGACACGCTTGCGGCCCGCCTCGACCCGGGTGCGGCCAGCCGCCGGTTGAAGTGGATCCAGGCGACGGTCGGTCAGAACATCCAGATGATTCCGGTCGAGGACGTGCTGTTCTTCATCAGTGACGAGAAGTACACCCGGGTCCAGACGGCGCACCTGGAGGCGCTGATCCGCAAGCCGATCAAGGAACTGGTCGACGAACTCGACATGAACCTCTTCTGGCAGATCCACCGTTCGACGCTCGTCAACACGAAGGCGATCGCCGGCGTCAGCCGCGACCTGCGCGGCCGACAGCTCGTCGCCGTCAAGGGCCATCCGCAAAAGCTCGAAGTCAGCCGCAGCTACGCCGGGTTGTTCAAGGGCATGTAGCGCGCGAAGCCTCCGGCGCGCAGCCGCTGCGCGCGACCGGCGCCCAGGCCGTCGGCCTCGAATTTGCATCCAGGTCGGGCCCCTACAATGCCAAGCCGCACTGCGATGGTGCATTTGGCCCCGGCCGATCGGCCAACCGGGCTGCTGACTGCTGGAGAACGCCTTGACCTTCGATCGCCCGGAAGACTTCATCGACGCCGTGGCGCGCCGCGACCCGCACCAACCCGAGTTCCTGCAGGCGGTACGCGAGGTGATGGTCAGCCTGTGGCCGTTTGTCCAGGCCAATCCGCAGTACGGCGAGTACGCCCTTCTGGAGCGCCTGGTCGAGCCCGAGCGCGTGATCCAGTTTCGCGTCGCCTGGGTCGACGACCGCGGCCAGACGCAGGTCAACCGCGCGTTTCGGGTTCAGCACAGCTCGGCGATCGGGCCGTTCAAGGGCGGCATGCGCTTTCATCCGTCGGTCAACCTGTCGATCCTGAAGTTCCTCGCCTTCGAGCAGACGCTGAAGAATTCCCTCACCACCTTGCCGATGGGCGGCGGCAAGGGCGGCTCCGATTTCGACCCCAAGGGCAAGAGCGACCCCGAGGTGATGCGCTTTTGCCAGGCGCTGATGAGCGAGCTGTACCGCCACCTCGGCTCGCAGATCGACGTGCCGGCCGGCGACATCGGCGTCGGCGCGCGCGAGGTCGGCTTCATGGCGGGCGCGATGAAGAAGCTGTCGAACGACACCGGCTGCGTCTTCACCGGCAAGGGCATCGCCTTCGGCGGCAGCCTGATCCGCCCCGAGGGCACCGGCTACGGCACCGTCTACTTCGCGCAGCAGATGCTGCGCCGCGAGGACAAGGGCTTCGAAGGCATGCGGGTGTCGATCTCCGGATCGGGCAATGTTGCCCAATTCGCCGCCGAGAAGGCGATCGACATGGGCGCGCGCGTGATCACGTTCTCGGACTCCGGCGGCACCCTCGTCGACCGCGATGGCTTCGACACCGAGAAGCTGCAGGCGCTGATGGAGCTGAAGAACGTGAAGCGCGGGCGGCTGTCCGAATTCGCGGCCCGCCTCGGGCTGGCGTTCGAGCCCGGCAAGCGGCCGTGGCATGTGCCGACCGACATCGCGCTGCCGTGCGCGACCGAGAACGAACTCGACCAGCGCGATGCGGCGACGCTGGTCGCGAACGGCGTCGTCTGCGTCGCCGAAGGCGCCAACATGCCCTGCACGCCGCAGGCGATGGACACTTTCCTCGACGCCGGCACGCTCTACGCGCCGGGCAAGGCGAGCAACGCCGGCGGCGTCGCCGTCTCGGGGCTCGAAATGTCGCAGAACGCGCAGCGCCTGTCGTGGTCGGCCGGCGAAGTCGACGAGCGGCTGCACGCGATCATGATGGACATCCACGAGAACTGCGTGCGCCACGGCCGGCGCGAAGACGGCTCGATCAACTACGTGGACGGCGCCAACATCGCCGGCTTCGTCAAGGTGGCCGACGCGA
>CAZVNC010000527.1:0-2279 GCA_964628305.1 uncultured Ideonella sp. | reverse complement strand
CACGCAGGCTGCCCTGCGTCACGGTTCGGATATCTTGGCCGTCGATCGTGATGGCGCCGGCGCTCACGTCGTAGAAGCGGTAGAGCAGTCGCGCGAGCGTCGACTTGCCGGCGCCCGACGGGCCGACGACGGCGACCGTCTTGCCGGCCGGGATCTCGAAGTCGAGGTCATGCAGGATAGGCCGGGCGGGGTCGTACGAAAAGCTCACGCCTTCGAACCGGACCACGCCGTGCTCGACGTGCAGCGGCCTGGCGTCCGGTGCGTCGGCGACTTCCCGCTCACGCTCGAGCAAGCCGAACATGCGGTCCAGGTCGGTCAGGTTCTGCTTGATCTCGCGGTAGATCGTGCCGAGGAAGTTCAGCGGCACGTAAAGCTGGATCATGAAGGCGTTGACCATCACGAGGTCGCCCAGCGTGAGGCGGCCATCGACGACGCCCTGCGTCGCGCGCCACAGGATCGCGACGAGCGCGGTCGCGATGATCAGTTGCTGGCCAGTGTTGAGCAGCGACAGCGTGCGTTGGCTCCTGAGCGTCGCGCGGCGCAGGCGCTCGAGGTTCTCGTCGTAGCGCCGCGCCTCGAACTCCTCGTTGTTGAAGTACTTGACCGTCTCGTAGTTCAGCAGCGAATCGATCGCCCGGCTGTGCGAAAGCGAGTCGAACTCGTTCATCTGGCGCCTGAACTGGGTGCGCCACTCGGTGAGCGAGACGGTGAAGGCGATGTAGACGACGAGCGCGGCGAGCGTGATGCCGGCAAACCAGGCATCGAACTTCCAGGCCAGATAGACGAGCACGAGTCCGACCTCGATCGCGGTCGGGATGATGCTGTAGATCGAGTACGAGATCAGCGAGCGCACGGCGCGCGTGCCGCGCTCGATGTCGCGTGTCATGCCTCCCGTCTGGCGCTCCAGGTGAAAGCGCAGCGACAGCGCGTGCAGATGGCGGAACACCGACAGCGTGATGCTGCGCGCCGCGCCCTCGGTCGCCTTCGCGAAGACGATCTCGCGCAGTTCGGTGAAGACCGTCGTCGACAGCCGCAGCGCGGCGTAGGCGATCAGCAATCCGGCCGGCACGACGAGTAGCGCGCGCGGGTCGCCGGGCGGGATCGCAAGGGCGTCGACCAGGTGCTTGAGCAGGATCGGCACGCCAACGTTGGCGAGCTTGGCCGCGACCAGGAACGAAAGTGCTGTCGCGACCCGCCAGCGGTAGTGCCACAGGTAAGGCAGCAGTTTCCTGAACGTCGCCCAGTCCGCGCCCGGCGCACCGGGCACGGCTGCGGCGGGAAGCGGCAGGGCCGGGGCGCGGGAGTGCATCGCAGGCATGGAGTCGTGGAAGAATCGGGCAATCCCGAACAGCCGAAGGTGGAGCAGATGACAGAACAATCAAGCCGCGGCGCGGCGCCGACCTCATCGCATCCGCAGGATGAGACGCCTGACCATAGCGCAGCGCCGCTTTCCCTGCCGAACGACCGCGATCTGGTGTTGCGCGTCATGCCGCTGCCAGCCGACGCGAACGCGAACGGCGACGTCTTCGGCGGCTGGATCATGGCGCAGGTCGACCTTGCTGGCGCGGTGCTGCCGATGCGCATCGCCAAGGGCCGCATTGCGACGGTCGCCGTCAACGAGTTCGTCTTCAAGCAACCGGTTTCGATCGGTGACCTGCTGAGCTTCTATGCCGAGGTGCTGCGCGTCGGCCACACCTCGGTCACGGTGCGCGTCGAGGTCTACGCCGAACGCAACCCGGCCGATCCGCAGGTCGTCAAAGTGACCGAGGCGAGCGTCACCTACGTCGCGATCGACGACGCGGGCCAGCCGCGCCAGCTCCCGGGACGCTGACACGAATTCGCGATCGAACGCTCCGGAACGAACATCACGCAGGGCGCGCGGCCGAACTCCGGCCGCCACCGCGCAGGCGACTGCCGGCGCGGCAAAGCCGGACCCGCACAGCCCGCGACGCTTCGGCGAGGCGGCCGGCTTTGCCGGCTGCCCTGCGGTACTCGCTCCCATGGCCTCGTCGCCAACTCACTTCGCGAACTGCGTTCGCTGCGTTCAGACAGTCGCGACGAAGTCAGATCACGAGGCGCGCTGCGCGCGCTGGCCATGGGCGCTGCGTTCCTCGGCGCCTCGCAGGCGCATCGCCGGCTGTGCGGGTCCGGCTTTGCTGAGACGCTCGCGGTGTTCGTGGCGCGGACTACTGGCGCCCGACCTCGTGTCAGGTGCCACCCGACGGGGGCGATTTCTGGTACCCCAGCATGAGCCTCTGGCGGGTGGTGCCTGGCGCGAC
>CAZVNC010000526.1:0-2284 GCA_964628305.1 uncultured Ideonella sp. | reverse complement strand
CCAGCGCACGCCCTCGCCCGCCGTCAGCCCGGCGCGGCGCGACTCGACGCTGATCTTGTCGGCGACGATGAAGCCGCTGTAGAAGCCGACGCCGAACTGGCCGATCAGGTTCGCGTCCTTCTTCTGCTCGCCTTCGAGCGCGTGCATGAACTCGCGGGTGCCGCTCTTGGCGATCGTGCCGAGGTGGGCGATCGCCTCCTGCTCCGACATGCCGATGCCGTTGTCGCGGATCGTGATCGTCTTCGCTTCCTTGTCGACGATCACGCGCACCTCGAGGTTCGGTGCGTCCTCGTACAGCGCAGGGTTGTTCAGCGCCTCGAAGCGCAGCTTGTCGCAGGCGTCGGAGGCGTTCGAGACGAGTTCGCGCAGGAAGATTTCCTTGTTCGAGTAGAGCGAGTGCGTGACGAGGTGCAGGATCTGCTGCACTTCGGCCTGGAACGAGAGGGTTTGCTTGGTCATGATGAATGCGCGGTCTGGGGTTCGGGACGGGCCCGCGCGTTGCATGCGCGAGCCAAGGTCGCAGAGATGGGGGCGTCGGTTGCCGATTTCAAGGCAGCGAGGGTTTGCCCGAAACGCTGAAGTAGCATCCGGGCATGACATCGCGCCTGCTTGCCACGCTCCTTGCCGCTGCCCTCGGCCTGCTCGCCGCGCTGCCTGCCGCGGCGCAGAACGCATTCACCGTCTACGGCGGCTATCGCGGCGGCGGCTCGTTCGAGCAGACGGTCGGTGCCACGACGACAACGGACGACGTCGACGCCAGCGGCGCGTTCGCGCTCGCCTTCGAATGGGCGGTCGACGGCGCCCGCAACGGGCAGGTGTTCGCCAGCGCCCAACGCACGCATCTGCAACTGGCGCCGGGCAGCGCACAGGGGAGCGTGCCGCTGGACATCGCCTACCTGCACCTGGGCGGGGTCAACTACTTCGAGGGGCCGGCCGGGCACGGCGCCTACGTCGCCGGCGGGCTGGGCGCGACCTTCATGTCGCCGGGCAATGGGCTGAACTCCGAAGTCCGGCCGTCGATGAGCCTCGCGCTCGGCTACGAGCACGCGCTGACGCCGTCCGTCGCGCTGCGCGGCGAACTGCGCGGCTACGCGACGCTGATCAACAGCGGCGGCGGCTTCTTCTGCTCGGGCGGCTGCGTGGTCTCGATCCACGGCGACGCCATGTTCCAGGCCGAGGCGCTGCTCGGCCTGTCGATGCGGTTCTGATGCCGCCGGCAGCGACGCGGGTCTGATGCGGCGGCTGGCCGCCGAGACGTCGCCCATGCAGCACGCAGCCGATTCTCGCTACGCCTGGACCCGGCTTGCCGTCACGCTCGTGCTGATGACGATCGGCAGTGCGTCGATGTACGTCGTCTCGGTCGTGCTGCCCGAGGTGCAGGCGGACTTCGGCGTATCGCGCGCCGACGCGTCGCTGCCGTACACGATGATGATGGTCGGCTTCGGCGTCGGCGGCATCCTGATGGGGCGGCTCGCCGATCGCTTCGGCGTCATGGTGCCGCTCTTGATCGGCGCGGTCGGGCTCGGCGCCGGCTTCGCCGCCGCCGCGCTCGCGCCCAACATCATGGCGTTCTCGCTCGCGCACGGATTGCTGCTCGGCCTCGTCGGCAGCTCGGCCACCTTCGTGCCGCTGATCGCCGACACCTCGCTCTGGTTCGTTCGCCGGCGCGGCATCGCGGTCGCGATCTGCGCCAGTGGCAACTACGCCGCGGGTGCGTTCTGGCCGCCGATCGTGCAGCATTTCGTCACCGACATCGGCTGGCGGCAGACCTACTTCGGGATGGCCGCGTTCTCGGTCGCGAGCCTGTCGCTGCTCGCGCTGTTCATGCGGCCGCGTCCGCCGCACGCAGCGGCGGTGGCGACACCGGTCGCACTGCCGTCGGATGCGGCCGCAAGGGGCGCGCCATCGAGCGTCAACAGCATGCCGTTCGGCCTGCCGCCGAGACACGCGCTCGTGCTGCTGTGCATCGCCGGCCTCGCCTGCTGCGTCGCGATGTCAATGCCGCAGGTTCACATCGTCGCCTACTGCAGCGATCTCGGCTACGGCGCGGCGCGCGGCGCCGAGATGCTGTCGCTGATGCTCGGCGCGGGGATCGTCAGCCGCCTCGTCTCGGGCGCCATCTGCGACCGCATCGGCGGCCTGCGCACGCTCGTCCTCGGCTCGGCGCTGCAGGGCGTCGCGCTGCTGCTGTTCCTGCCGTTCGACGGCCTCGTCTCGCTGTATGTGATCTCGGCGCTGTTCGGCCTGTTCCAGGGCGGCATCGTGCCGAGCTACGCGATCATCG
>CAZVNC010000525.1:0-2290 GCA_964628305.1 uncultured Ideonella sp. | reverse complement strand
CAACTCCGTGCGCGGCGATCCGACCGATCCGGCCGTGCTGCGCGACGCCGACATCGAGCACGCGACGGCGCTCGTCGCCGGAACACCGATCGACAGCGACAACCTCGCGATCGCGCTCGCCGGGCGGGCGCTCAACAAGCGCATCTTCATCGTCGCGCGCGAGACGCGGCGCCGCAATGCGGCGGTGTTCCGGGCCGCGCCGGTCGATCTCGTCACGCTCAGCGGCTACGTCATCGCGGCCGAGGTGCTGGGCGTGATCCGCACCCCGCAGCTCTGGACCTTCCTGCGCCAGGCGCGCGATCAGCCCGAAGCCTGGGCCGCTGCGCTGCTCGCACGCATGCGCGAGGTGATCGGCGACGAGGTCGTCGAGCCGTGGTCCATCGAGTGCACGCCGCTCGTTGCGCCGACCGTCTGCGAAGCGCTTGGGCGCCGCGAGGTGGTGACGATCGCGCGCCTGATGCTGCGCACCGATCCCGGCACCGAGCCCGAGCACGCCGTGCCGCTGTTGCTGCAGCGCGGTCGGTCGCGCGAACTGCTGCCGGCGCTCGACAAGACGCTCGAGATCGGCGACCGCGTGCTCTTTTGCGGCCGCGCCCGCGCGCGGTCTGCCATGCGCCGGCTCGTCCACTCGCACGCGTTGCCAGCGCTGCCACCGGCGCCGGCGCCGGACGCCGGATCGGCGCCGCTGGAGTCGACTTGATCGACAGCGCCGGAGTGCTGGGCACCGGGCTCGGTGCGCACGGGGCCGCGGTGCTCGCCTTCACCGTGATCGTGTTCGCCCTCTTCATCTGGGACCGGTGGGCGATGACGAGCGTGTGCCTCGTGATCCTGATCGCGTTGCCGCTCGGGTTCGAGTGGGCGCCGCTGCGAACGCCGCAGGGCACGGTGGACCCGATGCGGTTCTTTGCCGGTTTCGGTCACCCGGCGCTGATCGCGATCTGCGGCCTGATGATCGTCGGCCAGGGTCTCGTCGTCACCGGCGCGCTCGAGCCGGCGGCGCGCCGCCTGTCGGCGCTGTTCGGCGCCAGGCCGAAGTTCGCGCTGCTCGCGGTGCTGGTCGGCGCCTGGGCTGTCAGCGGGTTCATCAACGACACGCCGCTCGTCGTGCTCCTGATTCCGCTCATCCTGGCGGCCGCCGCGCGCGCCAGGTTGTCGGCCGGCTTGATGCTGATGCCGATGAACTATGCGGTGCTGATCGGCGGCATGGCAACGACGATCGGCACCTCGACGAACCTGATCGTCATTTCGCTCGCGGTCGCGCTCGGTGCGGGCCCGTTCGGCGTGTTCAGCTTCTATCCGATCGTCGCCGCCGCAGCATTGCCGGCGCTGCTCTACCTGTGGCTCGTTGCGCCGCGCCTGCTCGCGCATGTGCAGCCCCCAGCCGAGGGATTGTCCGAGCAGGTGTTCGACGCCGAGATCTGGGTCGAAGAGGGCGCTTGGCTCGACGGCCGCCCGCTTCGCGAGGCCCTGAGCGCGACCGGCGGACAACTCCAGCTGATCGAACTGCGGCGCGGCGGGCGCGCATTGGCGCGGCTGCCTTCGGTCACGCTGCGCGCCGGCGACCGGCTGCTCGTGCAGGACACGGCGGCCAACCTGAAGGATTTCGAGGCCAGCCTGCATGCCGCGTTGCACGGTGTGGACGAGGAAGGCGCCGCCGCGCCGAACGAGAACGGCGACGCCGGCGCATCGGCCGACAAGCAGGATGCCACGGCGAAGGCCGAGAAAACCGGCAAGGCGCCGACCTCGACCGTGGTGGCGCAGATGATCGTCACGCCCGCTTCGCCGCTCGTCCTGCGCAGCGTGCGCCGGGAGCGGATTGCCGAGCGCTACGGCACGATCGTCGTCGGCCTGCGGCCGCGCGAGGTGCACGCAGGCTTCGAGCGTGCGAACCTGACAGAGCGTCCGATCCATGCCGGCGACATCCTGCTCCTGCAGGGCGAGAGCGACGCGATCAAGCAGGTGCAGCGCGACGGTTTCGGTCTGCTGCTCGACGAGCGCTATGCCTTGCCGCGCCAGGACAAGGCGGGCTTCGCACTGTTCACGATGGCCGCCGTCGTACTGCTGGCGGCGACCCGGACGCTTCCGATCTCGCTTGCCGCGCTCGGCGGCGTGCTGTTCCTGCTCGCCTCGCGCTGCCTCTCGCTGCAGGACGTGACGCGATCGCTGTCGATCAAGGTCGTGTTGCTGGTCGCCTCCAGCCTCGCGCTCGGCGACGCGCTCGATGTGACGGGTGCGACCGCGTGGCTCGCGCAACTGCTGGCCGACGCCGCCGGCGGCCTGAGTTCGGCCT
>CAZVNC010000524.1:0-2303 GCA_964628305.1 uncultured Ideonella sp. | reverse complement strand
CGCGACTGGACCGAAGGCGTCTACATGGCCGCGACCATGGGCTCCGAGACCACCGCCGCGGCCGCCGGCGCGCAGGGCGTGGTTCGCCGCGACCCGTTCGCGATGCTGCCCTTCACCGGCTACAACATGAGCGACTACTTCCAGCACTGGCTGGACATGGGCAAGCGCATCGCAGCAGCGTGCGCGAAGAGCGGCGCCAAGGTGCCGAAGATCTTCTGCGTCAACTGGTTCAGGAAGGGCGCAGACGGCAAGTTCATCTGGCCCGGCTACGGCGAGAACATGCGAGTGCTGAAGTGGATGCTCGACCGCGTGCAGGGCCGCGGCGAAGGCTTCGAGCAGGTCTTCGGCACCAGCCCGCGTTACGAGGATCTGAACTGGACCGGCCTCGACTTCCCGCCCGCGCGCTTCCAACAGGTGACGAGCATCGATCCCGAAGCCTGGCAGGCCGAGATGAAGCTGCACGCCGAGTTGTTCGACAAGCTCGCCTGGCACCTGCCGCAGGAGCTGACGGCGACCAAGGCCCGCATCGAGGAGCGGCTCGCCGCGTAGATGATTTCGGACGACGGTTCCCGCTCTCGTATCGCTTCGCGATATGCGGCTTCGCCGCATGCGTCGGTGGTCGCGTCCCACAAGGTGAGTTGGGTGCTATGAAGAGCCCTTGGCTCGACATTCCGCTCGACGACTACGAGTCGCACATGGCCTTGCCTCATGTGGGCCAAGCACAGCTCCTGTCTCGACTTCTTGGCGAGGCAATCGAGAGTTACAGGCCATCATCCTTGGCCTTGCTTGGTTGTGCCGGCGGCAATGGCCTGGAACGGGTCCCTTCGACATCGGTTGAACGGGTGGTAGGCATCGATATCAACCCGCAGTACCTGCAACGCACTGCGGATCGCTACCGGGATCGCATACCTCGCCTGGAGCTATTCGCGGGTGACCTTGGCGTGGATCGGTTTGCGTTCGAGCCAGTCGATCTGGCATTCGCAGGACTGATATTCGAGTATCTAGACACGACGAAGCTGCTCGAACAGGCGTTGTCCATGCTCGCAACTGGAGGGAGGCTGGTTTCGGTGGTCCAGCTTCCAAGCGCGATAGACGATGTGACGCCGTCTCCATACACAACATTGCAGCGTATCTCTTCCGCGCTGCACGTTGTGTCGCCGAAGAAGATGGCGGCTCTGGCCAGGGAGACCGGCTTCGATATCGAAGCAGAGCGTGTGGTCGCCGCGTCCGGTGGCAAGGCCTTTCAAGTCAGCGCGTTTCGGGTCGCTGCGCCTTGACGCTTCATGTCTGTCGACGCCCGCAAGAAGGTGCTTCTGAATTCGAACGCTCAACCGCCTCGGGACAGCCCGGTGGCAGCCGGGCTTGCGCTCGATCGCGGCGCACGGTGCCGGCGCGGGGAGTGACAATCGGCGCATGCCCGCCCCCGACCTGCCCGCCGCGACGCGCGACCTGAGCGACGCCGAACTCGTCGAACTCGACGACTTGCTCGCGGCGCTGCCCGAGCCGGCGATGCCGATGGAAATCGTCATGCTCGACGGCTATCTGTGCGGCGTCATCGTGCAGCCGGTGCTCGTTCCCACCGAACAATGGCTGGCGCTGGTGCTCGACATCGAGCGCCGCGCGTTTGCGCAGGAGGCGGTCGGCGCCGATCGCATCCGTGCGCTGGTTTTGCGCCGCCATGCGGCGCTCAATCGCGCGCTGCTCGAAGACGGCGGGTTCGATCCGCTGATCCTCGACGACGACGAAGAAGAGGACGACGACGAGACGCTCGGCGAGTCCGATCCGCTGGCCGCGCTGAACCCGGTCTCGCGCCCGCTGATGCCGTGGGTGGCCGGTTTCCAGTTCGCCTGCGTCAGCTTCCCGGCGCTGCTCGAATCGGAAGACGAGGCGGTGATGACGGCGCTTGCGCGCATCTTTCGCCACCTGCCCGCGGAGGGCGAAGAAGCGAGCGAAATCGTCGACACGCTCGATCGCGAGTCGCCGCTCGAGTCGGTGGACGACGCGATCGAAGAGCTCGTCGCCTGCGTCGCCGATCTCGCCGACCTGACGCACGACGAACGCTACCGCGTGCGAACCGTGCGCCGCGACACGCCCAAGGTCGGCCGCAACGACCCCTGCCCCTGCGGCAGCGGCAGGAAATTCAAGCATTGCCACGGCGCCGGATGACGTCGACTCGGTCGGCCGCGTGCTGAAGTGAAACCCCCACGCTCGCTTGCGGTCGCTTTCCCCCGGTCCCGGAAGGGCCCACATCGTGGGCCGTGGGGGGCGCAGTGGGGTGGGGCGGCCGGGGGCCCCGGAGCCGA
>CAZVNC010000523.1:0-2307 GCA_964628305.1 uncultured Ideonella sp. | reverse complement strand
TGAAGCTCGGCCTGCAGCACTGCACGAAGGACGGCACGCCGGTGCGGCCGCAAAGCGCCGAGAGCATCGCCGCGCAGCTGCTGCGCCCGCCCGCGCAGGGCGGGCACCGCGGGGAGCATGTCGGCCTGCTCGCGCCGCTGGTCGTGAACCGCAAGGGCGTCTACACCGACCTCGCAAAGTGGGCCAAGGCGCGCGGCCACACGCACCTGCGCGTCGATGGCGAGTTCCTGCCGGTCGATCCCTGGCCGCGGCTCGACCGCTTTCGGGAGCACACGCTCGAGCTGCCGGTCGGCGACATCGTCGTCGGCGTCGACAACGAAGCCGAACTGCGCGGCCTGCTGGCGCGCGCGCTCGGACTCGGCAAGGGCGTGATGCATCTGCTGACGCCGCTCGATCGCCTGGCGCGGGCGATGGAGGCGGCGCTGCCGACCGCGGCCATCGGCAGCGTGAAGGTGTTCTCGACCAAGCGCGCCTGCCCGAGCTGCGGCACGAGCTACCCCGAGCTCGACCCGCGCATGTTCAGCTACAACAGCAAGCACGGCTGGTGCACGAGTTGCGTCGGCACCGGTCTCGCGCTCTCGCGCGAGCAGCGCAAGGCGTACGACGATTCGATCCGCGACGACGACGGCCACGGCCGCGAGCAGAGCTTCCCGTCGGAGGAGATCGAGGTCGAGGGCGTCGGCGACGCGCCGTGCCCAGACTGCCAGGGCACACGCCTGAATGCGGCGGCGCGCGCGGTGACGTTCGACGATCGTGCGATCAGCGCAGTCGCGGCCGAGTCGATAGCCGACGCGGCGCGCTGGGTTGCCGGCCTCGACCGCGACGGCGCGTTCAGCGCCCGCGAGCGCGGCATTGCGCGCGACGTGATCAGCGAGATCGCGAGCCGGCTCGACTTCCTGCAGGAGGTCGGCCTCGGCTACCTGACGCTCGACCGCGCCGCGCCGACCTTGAGCGGCGGCGAGGCGCAGCGCATCCGCCTCGCGGCGCAGCTCGGCAGCAATCTGCAAGGCGTGTGCTACGTGCTCGACGAACCGACGATCGGCCTGCATCCGCGCGACAACCAGGTGCTGCTCGGCGCGCTGAAGACGCTCGCCGACAAGGGCAATACGCTGGTCGTCGTCGAGCACGACGAGGACACGATGCGCCGCGCCGACCACCTGATCGACATCGGCCCCGGCGCCGGCAAGCGCGGCGGCAGGCTCGTCGCGCAGGGCAGCGCGGCGGACTTGTCGGCGGCGCCGGATTCGGTCACCGGCCGCTTGCTCGCGCATCCGCTGCGCCATCCGCTGCAGGCGCGGCGGCCGCTCGATGCCGGCACGCCGCTGCTGCGCCTGCACGGCGCGTCGCTGCACAACCTGCGCCAACTCGACGTCGCGATCCCGATCTGCCGCCTTGTCGCGGTGACGGGCGTCAGCGGATCGGGCAAGAGCACGCTCGCGCGCGACGTGCTGCTTGCGAACGTGCACGCCGCGGTCGCGCTCCGATCGACGAAGGCGGGACGCGACCGGCTCGCCGCCGGCGAGCATCCGCCCTGGATCGGCTGTGCCGGCGTGAGCGGCTTCGAGGCGATAGCCCGCGTGCTCGAGGTCGACCAGACGCCGATCGGCAAGACGCCGCGCTCCTGCCCCGCAACCTACATCGGCTTCTGGGACACGGTGCGCAAGCTCTACGCCGAGACGCTCGAGGCGCGCGCCCGCGGCTATGCCCCGGCCCGCTTCTCGTTCAACACCGGCGAAGGCCGCTGCCCGGACTGCGAAGGCCAGGGTCTGCGCACGATCGCGATGAGCTTTCTGCCCGACGTGAAGGTGCTGTGCGGCACCTGCCACGGCGAACGCTTCAACGCCGAGACGCTCGCCGTGAGCTGGCGGGGAAAGAGCATCGGCGACGTGCTGAAGATGGAGGTCGACGAGGCGGTCGAGTTCTTCGCCGCGCTGCCGAACATCGCGCATCCGCTGCGCTTGCTGAAGGACGTCGGCCTCGGCTACCTGACGCTCGGCCAGCCGTCGACGACGCTCTCGGGCGGCGAGGCGCAGCGCATCAAGCTGGTCAGCGAACTGGTCAAGGTGCGCGACGACGTTGCGCGCAGAGGCCAGCGCGCGCCGCACACACTCTACGTCCTCGACGAGCCGACCGTCGGCCTGCACATGGCCGACGTCGAGAAGCTGGTGCGCGTGCTGCATCGCCTGGTCGACGCCGGCAACACCGTGGTCCTCGTCGAGCACGACCTCGACGTGATCGCCGAGGCCGACTGGGTCATCGACATGGGGCCGGAGGGCGGCGACGGTGGCGGGCGCGTGGTCGCGCAGT
>CAZVNC010000522.1:0-2308 GCA_964628305.1 uncultured Ideonella sp. | reverse complement strand
GCTCTACAACACCGCGTTCGGCCTGATGATCGCGATTCCGGCGCTGATGTTCTATCGCTACTTCCGCCGCCGTGTCGACAGCTACGCGCTCGACATGGAGCAGGCCGCCGAGCGCATGGTGCCGCACCTGATGCGCTTTTCGGTACCGCACCACGCGGCGGCCTGAAGACGATTGCGCGCGATGGCGATGAACTTTCGCCGGCGCGAGCCGGAAGAGCCCGAGATCAACCTGATCCCGTTCATCGACGTGCTGCTCGTCGTGCTGATCTTCCTGATGCTGTCGACGACCTACTCAAAGTTCACCGAACTGCAGGTCACGCTGCCGACGGCGGACGCCGAAAAGCCGCGCGACAACCCGCACGAGATCATCGTCTCGATCGCCGCCGACGGCCGCTACGCGATCAACCGCCAGCCGGTCGATGGCCGCAATGTCGATGCGATCGCGCTCCAGCTCGGCGCCGCGAGCGAAGGCTCGAAGGACGCGATGGTCATCATCTCGGCCGACGCCAACGCCGCGCACCAGAGCGTGATCAACGTGATGGACGCGGCGCGGCGCGTCGGATTGGTCCGCCTCACGTTTGCAACCCAGGCGTCGGGCGGCGGCCCCCACTAGGGTAGCGGCGGATGCTCGCCGCCCTCGTCCGGCGCATCGAGGCGGCGTGGAGTGCGCGCGGCACGCTGGCCCGGCTGCTCTATCCGTTCTCGCTCATCTACCGCCTTGCGCTCGCGCTGCGGCGAGTCGCGGCACGCGTTGGCTGGCCGGCGGTGCAGCATCTACCGGTGCCGGTGATCGTGGTCGGCAACCTGGTCGCCGGCGGCGCCGGCAAGACGCCGACGGTGCTTGCGGTCCTGGAGGTGCTGCGCCGCGCCGGCTGGACGCCCGGCGTCGTCTCGCGCGGCTATGGCCGCGAGGGCGGCGGCGTACTCGAAGTGCGTTTCGACACGCCGGCTCGATGGTGCGGCGACGAGCCCTTGCTGCTTCGTCTGCGCGGGCACGCGCCGGTCTTCGTCGGACGCGACCGGCCGGCGGCCGCACACGCGATGCTCGCCGCGCATCCGCAGGTCGACATCGTCGTCAGCGACGACGGCCTGCAGCACCGCCGGCTCGGGCGCGACGCCGAGCTGATCGTGTTCGACGAACGCGGCGCCGGCAACGGCTGGCTGCTGCCGGCCGGGCCGCTGCGCGAGCCGCTCGCATCCGAGCCACCTGCGCGCAGCGTCGTGCTCTACAACGCGCCGCGCGCAACGACTGCGTGGCCGGGCGAGACGGCACGACGCGCACTGCGCGGCGTCGCCCTGCTCGCTGCGTGGCGGGCGGGCAAATCGGCGACCGAGGCACCTCTCGCCGCGCTGCGCGGACGCCGCGTGCTTGCCGCCGCGGGCATTGCGCGCCCGCAGCGCTTCTTTGCGATGCTGCGCGAACAGGGACTTTCGATCGACGAACTGGTGCTGCCCGATCATTTCGGCTTCGAGCAACTGCCCTGGCCGGCGCAGACGCCCGACGTGATCGTGACCGAGAAGGACGCGGTGAAGCTGGCGCACGGCGCGGCGCTCGGCAACACCCAGGTCTGGGTCGCAACGCTAGACTTCGAACTCGCGCCAGCGACCGAGGCCGCCCTGCTTGCCCTGCTGCCGCGGCGCACCAACAAGGATCGATGATGGATCACCGATTGCTCGAACTTCTCGTGTGCCCAATCTGCAAGGGGCCGCTCGACTACCGGCGGGAAGCGGGCGAACTGGTCTGCGCGCCAGATCGCCTCGCCTTTCCGATCCGCGACGGGATGGCGGTGATGCTAGAGAGCGAGGCGCGCCCGCTTTCCTCGTCCGCCGCCGACAGCGCGCCGGCCGGCCGCGGCTGAGTCGCAGGTGAGCTTCACCGTGCTCGTGCCGGCGCGGCTCGCGTCGAGCCGTCTGCCGGGCAAGCCGCTGGCCGACATCGGCGGGCTGCCGATGGTCGTGCGGGTTGCGCAGCGTGCGGCACTGTCGGGCGCGGCACGCGTGGTCGTCGCCGCCGACGACGTGCAGATCGTGCGGGCCTGCGAACGCCACGGCGTCGACGCGATTCTGACCCGCGCCGACCACGCGACAGGCAGCGACCGCCTCGCCGAGGCCTGCGAACAACTCGGGCTCGACGGCGACGCTGCGGTCGTCAACGTGCAGGGCGACGAACCGCTGATCGAGCCGGCGCTGATTCTGGCCTGCGCCGAACTGCTCGCCGCGCGGCCGGATTGCGTCATGAGCACCGCGGCGCACGCGATCGACAGCGCCGGCGACTTCGCGAATCCGAACGTCGTGAAGGTCGTGCTCG
>CAZVNC010000521.1:0-2311 GCA_964628305.1 uncultured Ideonella sp. | reverse complement strand
CTGACACCAACCGGTGAAGCGGCCTTGCGGGCGCATGACAGCAAGGTGCCCAACGTTGCCAATAACCGGCCGCCGTAGGCGGTCCGGTTGATTGGCGTGTTGGGCGTCTTGCGCGACGGTAGAACGAGGAAAACGAATGGTTGATGTTGTGACGATTGGAGAGGCCACCCTGTACTGCGGAGACTGCCGCGACGTACTGCCGACCCTGCCGGCCGTGGACTGCGTGATTACCGACCCGCCTTACTTCAAGGTGAAGGGCGACTATTGGGACAACGAGTGGGACAAGCCAGCCGAGTTCTTGGATTGGATGCGCGGGATTCTTGGGCTGCTGGCCGACCGCATGAAGCCGAACGGCAGCGCCTACGTGTTTGCCAGCCCGCAGATGGCTGGGCGCGTAGAGACGGTGGCCTGGGAGCGGCTGAACGTGCTGGGGCACATTGTGTGGCGCAAGGGCCGCGACGGAATGCGCGAATCATCGCGGGCCAACGCGGCAGAGAAAGAGGCGCTGCGCTCCTACTTTATGACGACAGAGCGCGTGATCTTTGCCGAGCACTACAACAGCGACAACTACGCACGAGGTGAGGCCAGCTACACCGCGAAGTGCTACGAGTTGCGCGGCTTCGTGTTTGAGCCGCTGCGCGCTTACTTGGCTGACAAGTACGGCGACGACGTTGTTACGCAGTGGGTGCAGTGGGACATCGACGAATGACCGCAAAACAACGAGGCGGCGCCCGCCAAGGCGCCGGCGCTCCCCGACTGGTCCCTGGCCAGACTACCGAGTCGGTGCAGGTCCGGCTCGACCCTGCAAGGCGAGCAAAAGCCATGGCGATCGGCGACGGGAATGTCGCCAAGGGAGTCCGGGCGGCGCTTGACGCTTTCCAGAACGCAGGATTTCCGGAAGCGACAGTCGACGATAGCAAAGCAGGCGCGCTGCGTGCCGCACTCGAAGAAGCCGTAGCCGTGCTACATAGCGCCGGATGCGACGTCACGGCTGATGCGTGCAGGCGCGCGCTGACTAAGCAGACATAAACCTGTGCTCAATCCACGCCAGCAATTCCCACCTCGACGGGAATAAGTGACTGGCGCGCAGATCGTCGATAGCGTCTGGCACCCACTCGATCGCCCGGTACTCGTCACGGCGCTGCGCCGAGGGAAGCGCGCAGATCGACAGCCAGACGCCGAACTTCGGCCGGACAACCAACACCTCGCCCGTGCTGGTGCGATCGAACACGGCGAACCCGGACGGCGCCACTTGCAGCAGCGGCTTGATCGCATCGTGAAGCGGGGACAAACGACTACCTCTCGGCATCAGACGATGGCGTCCGCCGAGGCGCCGGCGCCCCCGTCTGGTTGCCGGCCAGACCACGCAGCCGGTGCAGGTCCGACTCGATCCGGCCAGGAAGGCGAAGGCGCTGGCGATCGGCGGCGGGAATGTCGCCAAGGGAATCCGGGCGGCGCTTGACGCGTTTCAGACCGCAAGCTTGCCTGACACGACTTGCGACGAGTAACAGCCCACAATGGGTCATCCAAACGAAAGGGGTTGAGATGAAAGACACAAAACCGCGCTGGCCGGCATTCCGCCAGCAGTTTGCCGCCGGCGCCCTTGCGCGCACGGCAAACACCAACGCCGCGGCACACGGTGCCGAGATGGACGCGCCGTGCCTTCTCCCGGCCGGGAGCAACGAAAATACCTCAGGGCATTCGCCCTACCCCGAGCCGCGCGCGACGCCGATCGCACGCTGACAGCAAGCCGCCTCCGGGCGGCTTTTTCATTTCTCGCCGCGCGTCACCACTTGACGTTGACGTGATCGCGCAGCCAGTACGCTGCAGCCCACAGCGAGCAGGCGACTGTCGCGCCGGCGGCGACGACCTTGACGAGAATCGGCAGGACGATCTGCGAGCCGCGGCGCAGCGCGACCAGGTCTTCGAGCACTGGGAGCACCTTGGCGTTTTCTGCCAGGTGGCTCTTGATGCACGCCTCGAGTCGCAGCAGGCTGCCGCTGATTGCGGACAACTCGCCACGCAGCGCGCGCGCTTCCTCGTGCAGAGAGCGGGCTTCGTCTCGCCAGGCCGCGCGGCGGTCGCCTGGGTCTGTTGGCTGGTCTCGGTCGGCGTCTTCGTGCATTGGATTTGCTCCGGCGGGTGGGTGGTTGTGGCTGGCCGTCTCGCGCGATCAATAGAAATGCCCGGCGTCCGCATCGGACGGGGCGATGTAAATTGTTCCTGCGCGCGCATTGACGCATACTCGCTGAATTGGCGTTGCTATCGGCACGACGTGCCCGTGATAGACCTTGTCCGCCACCGTGAATTT
>CAZVNC010000520.1:0-2322 GCA_964628305.1 uncultured Ideonella sp. | reverse complement strand
GCGACGCGCGAGTTCGGCATGGTGATCGGCGCCGGCTTCGGCGGGCTCGAGGCCGATCTCGACGAAACCAACTTCAAGCGCGACCGCGCTTCGGTCTACGCCGCCGCCGAGTTGACCGACGCGCAGGACTTCCTGCGTCTTTTCAAGCGCACGCTCGCCTGGCAGAAGATCGCCGCCGTCGCGCAGCGCAACGGCAAGCCAGCGCCCGAGGCGGCGCTCGAAACCTTCTTCGCCCGGCTGCTCGAACTCGCGCGCGCCTTCGCGCCCGGCAAGGCGGACGCACCCTTCGTGCTGCAGGCGCTCGAACTGAACCCCGTGCGCGCCGACGCCGGCCTGACGGTGCGCGGCGCGACATGCAGCTTCGGCACGCCGCAGCCCAGCCGGCTGGCGCGGCCGATCGCGAAGATCGACAAGCTGATCCACCCCAAGCGGATCGGCATCATCGGCGTCTCGGGCAGCGGCATGAACTTCGGCCGCATCATCCTGCGCAACCTGATCGGCAGCGGCTTCCCGAAGGAGCAGTTGCTGGTCTTGAAGCCCGGCGAGACCGAGATCGACGGCGTGCGCTGCATCGATGGCCTGAAGGCGATCGAAGGCAAGCTCGACATGCTGATCGTCGCGGTCGCGGCGAGCGCGGTCTACGAACTCGTCGACCAGATCATCGAGACCGACTCGGTCGATGCGGTGATGCTGATCCCGGGCAGCATGGGCGAGACGAAGAAGAGCCGCGAGCCGGCGGCGGCGCTCGCCGCGCGCATCAACGCCGCGCACGCCAAGCCCGGCGGCGGGCCGATCTTCCTCGGCGCCAACTGCCTTGGCGTGGTGTCGCACCCGGGCAGCTACGACTCGTGGTTCATCCCGCTCGAGCGCCTGCCCAAACCGAAGAAGAAGCCGGTGCGCAACTCGGTGATGCTGTCGCAGAGCGGCGCGTTCATGATCACGCGGATGTCGCAGAACCCCTGGCTCGACCCGGCCTACATGCTCGCGCTCGGCAACCAGACCGACCTCACGCACGGCGACATGCTGAGCTATTTTGCCGATCTGCCCGGCATCGACACGCTCGGCATCTACGTCGAGGGCTTCACGGATCTCGACGGCCTGCACTTCGCGAAGGCGGTGCGCAAGGCGGTGCTCTCCGGCAAGCAGATCGTCGTCTACAAGTCGGGCCGCACCGCGCCCGGGCAAGGCGGCGTGATGGGCCATACGGCGTCGATCGCCGGCGGCTTGACGCTGTTCGAGTCGGTCGTCCGCCACGCGGGCGCGATCGTCACCGAGGATCTGAACACCTTCGACGATCTCTTCTACATCGCCGGCGCGCTGCACGCCAAGAAGGTCGGCGGCAACCGCCTCGGCGCGATGAGCGGCGCGGGCTTCGAGGCGGTCGCGATGGCCGACAACATCGAGTCCGACAGCTACGCGATGCAGATGGGCGCGCTCGCCGACGAGACGGTGAAGAAGGTCGAGGCGATCCTGGTCGCGAAGAAGCTCGATCAGCTCGTCGAGGTGCGCAATCCGCTCGACATGAACCCAGGCGCCGACGACGAGGCGCACCTCGAGATCAGCGAGGCCTTCCTGCAAGACCCGAACATCGACGCCGTCGTCGTCGGCCTCGACCCGACCGCGCCGTCGGTGCGCGCGCTCGAGCAGAGCAAGCTGCGCCCGGGCTACGACCTGAGCGACCCGAAGAGCACGGTGCACCTGATGCCGCCGCTTGCCGACCGCCACGACAAGCCGCTGATCGGCATCCTCGACGGCGGGAGCCTCTACGACGCGATGGCCGCGCGGCTGATGGATGCCGGCGTGTGCTGCTTTCGCAACTGCACCCGCGGCACGAAGGCGCTGGTGCGCTATTTCGAGGCGCGGCAGAATGCCGACTATCTGAAGTCCCGCCGCCCGGGCGGGAACAACTCTTGAGGACAAGCAATTGAGCGATACCCTGAAACCCGGCCTCACCGCAACCTGCCGCATCGATGTCGACCAGGCCCGCACGATCGGCTTCATGGGCGAAGACCTGCGCGTCTACTCGACGCCCAGCCTGCTCTACGACGTCGAAGTCGCCTGCCGCGACCTGATCCTGCCGCACATCAGCGCCGGCAAGGATTCGGTCGGCACCCGCGTCGAATTCGACCATGTCGGCGCGACGCTGCTCGGCATGTGGGTCGAGATCACCGTCAAGCTCGCCGAGGTCAACGGCCCCGCGGTCGTCTTCGAGTTCACTGCCCGCGACGCGGTCGAGGAAGTCGCACGCGGCAAGCACAGCCGCTTCGTCGTCGGCCTCGAGAAGACCGCGCAGCGCCTGCAGGCCAAGCGCGCGAAGGCCGG
>CAZVNC010000519.1:1593-2324 GCA_964628305.1 uncultured Ideonella sp. | reverse complement strand
ATCAGACCGCGGTTAGGCGTGATTGGCACAATTGAGATGCGGTTGTTCTCGGCCTGCGTCGAGAGCTCCTCGTACTTGTAGATCTGCAGGTAGACGAGGCGCGCGCCGAGCAGGCCGAAACACAGCAGCACGAACGCCGCGGCGGCGAAGAGCCGCACGCGAAAGCCGCTCAGCTCGCGCTCGATGTCCTTAAGTTCGGTCATGTCCGGTGGTCGTCGTTCGAGACCTCGGGCCAGCGCCGGGCCGCCCCCAAGCGGCCCGAGCTCCCCTCGGGGGGCGACGCCGCAGGCGTCTTGGGGTCGTCATAAAGGTCGATTCTGATCCGGGTCCGGCGGTCGGCGCTGCGGCGCGAGCAGCACCCAGACGGCGACCGGCCAGAGCAGGGATTCGAACACCGGCGCGAGCAAAAGTTGCCAGCCCGGGAACATTCCTCCGGCGAGCAGGCGCACGAGCATCGAGACGGCATGAGCGGCGACGAACAACGGGAAGATCTGGACCGCCTGCGACGGCACCGTGAACCACAGCAGCCGGCGGTGGATCGTGACCGCGAAGAAGCTGAGCAGCGTGTAGGCGAGCGCATGCTGGCCGAGCAGCGCACCGTCGTGCACGTCCATCACGAGCCCGAATGCGAACGCGACGCCGACGCCGACGCGCCGCGGCTGATGCACGTTCCAGAACACGAGCGCCAGGGCGAGCAGGTCGGGCATTGCCGGCTGGCGCCCGAGGGGCAC
>CAZVNC010000519.1:0-1583 GCA_964628305.1 uncultured Ideonella sp. | reverse complement strand
GGTTGAACGCAAGTGCGCCCAGCAGCGTGGCCCAGATGAAGAGCGGGTTGACCGGCAGCAGCAGCTGATCGGGGTGGCGCGGCATGGTCATCGATGCCGGCTTGTCAGCGTCGCACGGCCTTGCGTGCGGGTTCGGAGGCCGATTCGGCCGCGGGCTCCGGACGCGGGGGAAGCTGCACGCCGATCGGCTCGAGGACGAGCACCTGGCGCACGCCGTCCGGCGACGCGACGGGCTGCAGCCCGATGCGCGCGAAGCTGGTCTCGACCCGCCGATCGACCTCGCTCACGCGCGCCACCGGCAACCCCGGCGGGTAGACGCCGTCGACGCCCGACGTCGTCAGCAGATCGCCGACCTGCACATCGGCGTTGCCGGCCATGAAGCGCAGCTCCATGCCTGCGCCGCCGGGCCGTCCGTAGGCGGCGCCGCGCACCTGGGTGCGCTCGTTCAAGACCGGGATCGCGGCGTCCTTGTCGGTCAGCAGCGTGACTTCGGCATTCAGCGGGTAGACGCGCGTGACCTGGCCGAGAACGCCCTTGGCGTCGATCACCGGGGCGCCGGGCAGCACGCCGCTCTGGCTGCCGCGATCGATGATGACCTTGCGCGAGTAGATGTCCGGCGCGTCATACAGCACCTCGGCGGCGACCGAGCGCACGCCGAGCGCGGGTTGCAGCCCGAGCAGGCTGCGCAAGTTGGCATTCTCGCGTTCGAGCTGCCCTACGCGAGCGCTGCGTTCGGCCTGCAGGGCGAGTTCGCTGCGCGCCGCCTGCTCGCGGCCGATCGCGGCTTGCAAGCCGGACAGATAGTCGTGCGCCTGGCGCCAGGCGGCGACCGGCACGAGCAGCACGCGCTCGATCGGCAGCAGCGCCGTCGCCAGCACCGCACGCAGCGGCTGCGTGACCTTGAAGCGGGCGTCGGCGACCATCAGGAAGACGGCGAGCGCCGAGCAGAACAGCATCATGCTGAGGGCCGACGGACCCTGGCGAAAGAAGGGCGGCGGCGTGCGGTCGAAACTGTCGGTGGCCATGCTCGGCGCGAAGTCTCTCGCGGTTCAGATGCGTCGGACCGGCGCCGGACTTTGCAAACGCCCACGCGCGGCCGGCGGACGCAGCGTGCTCGCACCCGGCGTCATCTCACTCCGAGGTGAAGATGCTTCCCAGGCGCTCCATGCGCTCGAGCGCCATGCCGCAGCCGCGCACGACGCAGGTCAGCGGGTCCTCGGCGACGAGCACCGGAAGACCGGTCTCCTCGGCGAGCAGGCGATCGAGGTCGCGCAGCAGCGCGCCGCCGCCGGTCAGCATCATGCCGCGCTCGGCGATGTCGGCGCCGAGCTCGGGCGGCGTCTGCTCGAGCGCGTTCTTGACCGACGAGACGATCTGGTTCAACGGGTCGGTCAGCGCCTCGAGGATCTCGTTGCTGCTGATCGTGAAGCTGCGCGGCACGCCTTCGGAGAGGTTGCGGCCCTTGACTTCGATCTCCTTCACCTCGGAGCCGGGGAAGGCGCTGCCGATGCTCTTCTTGATCGCCTCGGCGGTCTGCTCGCCGATCAGCATGCCGTAGTTGCGGCGGATGTAGTTGATGATGG
>CAZVNC010000518.1:0-2325 GCA_964628305.1 uncultured Ideonella sp. | reverse complement strand
CACGACGATCAGCACCCAGGTGATGAGGTTGCCGTACTTCTTCCAGAACGCCTTGAGTTGGTCGAGCTGTTCCTGTTCTTCGAGGTCGAGATGGGTGGCCATGAATTTTCGGGCGGACTTCGGGCGAAGCTGCGATTATGCGTTGCGCAGGCTGGGCGCCCAGTCGGCGACCGCCGCGAGCGGCAGGTTGCGCTGTGCCGCCCCGGTGTCGCGCAAGGGCTTGCACGCCACCTCGCCGCGCGCCAGTTCATCGGCGCCGAAGATCAGCGCGTGGCGCGCACCGCTGGCATCGGCGCGCTTGAACTGCGACTTCATGCTGCCCCAGCCGGCGGCGCCTGCGCCGTGCATCAGCACCGCCACGCCCGCGGCGCGGAGCAGCTCGCAGGTGTTCATCGCCGCGGCCAGCGCGTCCGGGCCGGGGACGACGGCAAACACGTCCGGCGCCGGCCCGGCCGCAGCTATGCCCATGGCCGCGAGCAGCAGCAGCATGCGCTCGATCCCCATGCCCCAGCCGACGGCCGGCGCGGGTTTGCCGCCGAGCTGCTCGATCAGCGTGTCGTAGCGTCCGCCGCCGCACACCGTGCCCTGCGATCCGAGGTGGTCGGTGATCCACTCGAACACGGTGAGGTTGTAGTAGTCCAGGCCGCGCACCAGCCGCGGGTTGACGCGGTACGGCAGCCCGGCGGCGTCGAGCACGGCGCGCACGCCGTCGAAGTGCGCGAGCGACGCAACGCCCAGGAAGTCCATCAGCCTGGGCGCCGCCTCGACCATCGCCTGCATCGCCGGATTCTTGGTGTCGAGAATGCGCAGCGGATTGGTATGCAGGCGCCGGTGCGCGTCCTCGTCGAGCACGGCGGCGTGGCGCTCGAAGTGCGCAATGAGCGCCGCGCGGTGCGCCAGGCGCTCGCTCGCTTGGCCGAGGCAGTTGATCTCGAGCCGCACATCGCGCCCCTCGGCCAGGCCGAGGTCGCGCAGCAGCGCGCGGCACATCAATATCTGCTCGGCATCGACGTCCGGGCCGGCGTGGCCGAGCGCCTCGACGTCGATCTGGTGGAACTGGCGATAGCGCCCCTTCTGCGGCCGCTCGTGACGAAACAACGCGACGTGCGACCACACCCGCAGCGGGCCGTTGTAGAGCGCGTTGTGCTCGATCACCGCGCGCACGATGCCGGCGGTGGCCTCCGGGCGCAGCGTCAGCTTGTCGCCGTTCATCGAATCCTCGAACGAATACATCTCCTTCTCGACGATGTCGGTCACCTCGCCCAGGCCGCGCACGAAGAGCGCCGTCGGCTCGACGATCGGGGTGCGGATGTTGGCGTAGGCGTAGCGGGTCATCAGCGCGCGCACCTTCGCCTCGAACCATTCCCAGCGCGCCGACTCGGGCGGCAGGATGTCGTTCATGCCCTTGACGGCGCGCAGCGCGGCGGGGCGGGAGGGTGCGGGCATGGCGGCGGCGATCGTCGGGTCGGTATCACGCGATTATCGAATGCCGCGGCACGGCCGGCTCGGGTCGGACCGGCCAAAGCGCGTCGCCTCGCGGCCCGGTTCGCAACGCCGATGGTTGCGACGCAAGCCTCGGGTCTCGCCATCCGGCCTACGCAAATGCGCCGGCCGTGTTCTACGCGCAGCAGGTACGGTGCGCCAGCGCGCTGTTCGGGGCCGAAGCCCTGCGCCAACTTCAACCAGGCAAGACGCAGGCGGAGCAACTGGCACAACGGCTATGCGCCGAGTCGTGCGCGGTCGAGGCGACAGGGAGCCTCGCCGTGGCTTCGTCTCGCGCAACCCACCACGGCTTCGGGCGCAGATGGGCCACTTTCGTGCGCACATCGGCAACACTGCCCGGTTGTCGCCAGCCTCCTGCTGCGGTGGTTCAGCGACCAGCGCGCAGGAAGCGCACGGCGAAGTTCTGCTGCGCCACCGCCTGATGGTAGACGCCCTCCAGCACATCGCGCGCCGGGTCGTAGTGCAAGGTGTAGGTCGAGCCGTTGTAGCCGCCGGCGCGCAGTTCGAGGAAGACCATCAGGTCGCTGCCTTCGCGTCGGGCTTCGGCTCTGGAGAACGGCAGCGGGTTCGGGTTGGCGTACCGCGCGACGAGTTGGCCGTCGGCGCCCACCGATTCGATCGTCACCGTATACCCCCCGTCGGGCCGCACCCAGCGCCCGAGCACACTGCTCAGGCCCGGCGCGGACGCCGGCGATGACGCCGGCTGCGCGCCCGCGAGGAGCGCCGATGCCGAGAGGGCCAAGCCTGCAGCAAGTCGGGCAATCGCGGCAGCGCGCGCACACCCGCGCCGCGCCGGCGTCACGCGCTTGGATAGCGAAGGCA
>CAZVNC010000517.1:0-2327 GCA_964628305.1 uncultured Ideonella sp. | reverse complement strand
CGAGCCCGGCGAGGACGATCAGCAGCGCGACGACGATCGCGAAGATCGGCCGCTCGATGAAGAAGCGCGAGAACACGGCGCTTGCGCGTCAGCGGCTGGCGGCGCTGGCCGCAGGCGGCACGCGAACGGCCGATGCGCCGGCCGCGGGCGGTGCCGCGGCCCGCGCGGTGACGACGACCTTCGCCCCCGGCGTCAGGCGCTGGCCGCCGTCGACCACGAGTTGCTCGCCCGCGTGCAGCCCTTCGTTGATGAACCAGTTGTCCTCGTACCAGTCGCCGACTTCGACCGGCCGCCGCTCGGCCTGGCCCTGCTGGTCGACGAGCCAGACGAAGTGGCCCTGGCCGCTTTGCTGCACCGCGCGCTGCGGCACGAGGATCGCGTCCGGCCGCACGCCGCCCTCGAGGCGTGCGCGCACGTACTGGTTCGGGCGCAGCACGCCCTTCGGGGTGTCGACCGTGGCGCGGATCAAGAAGGTGCCGGTCTGCGGGTTGTATGACGGATCGGCGAACGTGATGCGGCCGGTGAACGGAAACACGCTGCCGTCCACGCGCTCGATCCGCACGATCATCCGGCGGTCCTCCGGCAGCCGCAGCCGCCCGGCCTTGATGTCGTTCTCGATGCGCTGGACGTCGTTCTCGGACAGGCTGAAGTTGACCCACATCGGCGACAGCACCGAGACCGTCGTCAACTGGCTGTTCTGCGGGCTGACGTAGCTGCCGTCGGCGATCGCCGCGTAGCTGCTGACGCCGTCGACCGGGGACGTGATCACGGTGTAGGACAGGTCGAGCTGGGCCGATTCGAGCTGCGCCTTGGACTGCGCGACCGCCGCCGCCGCCTGTTCGTACTGGCCTTGCGCGTCGTCCAGGTCCTTCTGCGACAGCGCGTTCTTCTGCGCCAGCGGCTTGGTGCGGTTCAGGTTCGCCGTCGCCACCTGCAGCGCAGCCTGGTTGCGCTGCAACGCCGCCGCCGCGCCGTCGACCTGGGCCTGAAAGGGCTTTTGGTCCATGCGAAACAGCACCTGGCCCTTCTTGACGAAAGCACCTTCGGTGTAGACGCGCCGGTCGAGGAAGCCCGAGACGCGCGCCTGGATGTTCACCGCCTGCGAACTCTGGGTCTGTGCGACGTAGAGGGCCGAGACCGGCACGTCGCGCGCCTCGACGCGGATCGTCGCCACGTCGAGCGGCGCCGGCGGCGGCTTCTCGGGCGGCTTGCCGCAAGCCGCCAGGATCGCGATGCCGACAGCCCCGACGAGCAGGCGACCGCATCGATGCCATGCGCCGGCGCGCGAATCGGTCTGGGTCATTTGACGACGGCGGGATCGGAGCGAGCGTGGCCGCGAGCAGCGCAGCATAGCAACAATGTTCGCCGCTTGAAGCCTGGCTTGCCCCGTGTCCGATTCACACCGCCGGCGCGCCGCGCGTCACACGACGGTCATTTTTCGCGGCGACGATTGCCACCTGCCACAACACTTCCGAGGGGCGAGCGCATGGCGACCGACTTCGACTGGCTGAGACTGCGACTGGCCCGACCCGAGCGTGCCGCAACCGCCGGCGCCGAGCCGGACTTCGCCGATACCCAGCCCTGCTGCCGCATGACGCCTTCCGCGGCGCAGACTGGGCCGGCGGCGGCGAACCCGCCTTCACATGCCTGTCACACAACCCGGGCAGGATCGCCGCGTTTGCCACGCCCACGCCGCGACCGATGCTTACATCCCCAGACCATGAAGCCCTTCTGACACGCATCGAACGCGAGCTGATCGACAGCTACGACGAGGAGCTCGAACTCGAGGTCGAGGATCGCGAAGCACCGCAGGTTCCCGGCATCGAGACCGACGAGGCCTACAAGGCGGGCCGCGCCGCCTACTTCCGCGAGCTGTTTCGCCTGCAGGGCGAGCTCGTCAAGCTGCAGGACTGGGTCGCGCACACCCGCCGCAAGGTGGTGATCCTGTTCGAGGGGCGCGACGCCGCGGGCAAGGGCGGCGTCATCAAGCGCATCACGCAACGGCTGAATCCGCGCGTGTGCCGGGTCGTCGCGCTGCCCGCGCCGAACGACCGCGAGCGCACGCAGTGGTACTTCCAGCGCTACAGCGCGCACCTGCCGGCGGCCGGCGAGATGGTGCTGTTCGACCGCAGCTGGTACAACCGCGCCGGCGTCGAGCGCGTGATGGGGTTTTGCTCGGAAGACGATGTCGAGGAGTTCTTCCGCTCGGTACCCGAGTTCGAGCGCATGCTGGTGCGCTCGGGCGTGCAACTGATCAAGTACTGGTTCTCGATCAGCGACGACGAGCAGCACCTGCGCTTTCTCGGCCGCATCCACGACCCGCTGAA
>CAZVNC010000516.1:0-2329 GCA_964628305.1 uncultured Ideonella sp. | reverse complement strand
TGCAGCGTGAGTTCGCCGCTCGCCCGTGCAGCCGAAAAGCCGAGCGCCTGGCGCGCCGCGGGATTGAGGAACACCGCGTCCGGATCGAGCATCGCAAGCCGCGCTTCGGCGTCGAACGGGCGCGGCAACAGCGCGGCTGCGAGCGGTGCGGCGACCAGCATGTCGACCCCGAGCACGCGCAGCGGCACGCGCTTTCCATCGGCGCCGAGGGCGACGGCGTCGACTTCGACCACCGGGCTGGCGATCGCGACCTGCGGATGCGCGGCGACGCGCGCGTAGAACGACTCGTCGAAGCTGCCGGCGGCGCCGCGGTACGCGCTGCGCAGTTCGAGATCGGCCTCGCCGTTCACCGCGCGCACCGCGGCGCCGAACTCGGCGAGCGCCGACGTGTTGATCAGTTGCACCGAGAACGCGAGCGCGACGCCGAGCGCAACGGCGAGCAGCGCCGTCGCATTGCGCCAGCGGTGCATGCGCAGCTCGGGCCAGGAGAGCGACTTCAGCAGGGCGAGCATGGCCAGCCCTTGCGGACCCGATTCAGCGCAACTTGTCGAGGCACTCCTTGCGCGCCGCGGCGTCCGCCATTGCGTTGCAGCGTGCGGCCGAGTCGTCGACGCCGCCGCTCGAGCCGGCCTTGCCGGGCGCGACGTAGGTCGCCTTGCCCGTCCCGGACGGCGTGAGCGGCAGCTCGAGCTTCGGCATCACGCGCGATGGCGGGCTCAGCGCGCTGGGCTCGGTGGCGCTGTCGCGCTTCTCCTCGGGCGTCGCCGGGTGCTTCTCGCCTCTGACCGGTGGCCGTGGCGCCACCTTCGGTACGGTGGTCGGCGCCGACGCCGCGGCTCCTGGCGCCGAGGCCGCAGGCGCCGAGGCCGCAGGCGCTGCCGCGGTCGCCGACAGCGTCATCGCAAGCAGCCAGAGAACGAAAGACGATCGCAGCAGGGTCTTCATTGGCGTGGTCCGAAGGAGTGTGGCGCAAGGCGATGTGCCAGTGTAGAGCGAACCCGGCGCCGGCCCTTCATGCGCGCAAGGCGTCTGCGCACCGGGCGCGGCAGGGCGTCATGCCGCAACGATTCCGCTGCCGGTCAGCGTCAGCACGCGATCGGCGCGTGCCGCCGCCATCCGCGAATGCGTTGCGAGCACGCAGGCCGCACCCTCGTGTCGGACCTGCGCCGCGAGCAGGTCGATGACGCGCTCGGCGGTCTTCGGATCGAGGTTGCCGGTCGGCTCGTCGGCGAGGATCAGCGCCGGCCGGTGGACGAGCGCGCGGGCGATCGCGACGCGCTGCAACTGTCCGCCGGAGAGCTGCTGCGGCAGCCGCCCTGCCAGCTCGCGCAGGCCGACGGCGGCGAGCATCGCGTGCACGCGATCGGCGTCGGGCTGTCCCTGCAGCAGCAGCGGCAGCGCGACGTTGTGGAACACATCCAGGTAGGGCAGGACGTGAAAGGCCTGGAAGACGAAGCCCATCGCGCGCCGCCGCAGCCGTGCGGCAGCGGCCTCGTCGAGCGCCGCGATGTCCTCGCCGCAGACGCGAAGCGTGCCGCCGTCGATGCGGTCGAGCCCGGCGATGCAGTTGAGCAGGGTCGATTTGCCGACCCCCGATTCGCCGACGATGGCGACGAACTCGCCCGCCTCGACATGCAGATCGACGCCCGCGAACACCGGCGTCTCGCCATAGCGTTTGGCGAGGGCGCGGACTTCAAGCAGTGCCATCGGCGGCGCCGATCAACGTACGCACCCCGGCGACGACCTGCGCCGCCGCATCCGGCGCGTCGCACGCGATCACCTGGCGCTCGGGCATGCTGCGCAGCCAGGTGAGCTGGCGCCTGGCGAGCTGGCGGGTGGCGGCGATGCCGCGCTCGGCAAGCGCGTCGAGGGTGCCGGACTCGAGCGCTTCCCAGGTCTGGCGGTAGCCGACGCAGCGCATCGACGGCAGGTCGGGCGAAAGCTCGCGGCGCCGGCGCAGATCGCGCACCTCGCGCACCAGACCGTCGGCCAGCATGCGGCGAAAGCGCTCTTCGATGCGCGCGTGCAGCCAGGCACGATCCGCCGGCTCGAGCGAGATCAGCGGCGCATGCGGCTTGCGCGCTGGTTTGACGCTGTGGTGTTCGGCGAGCGGTTTGCCGCTGACGCGAAAGACCTCGAGCGCGCGCTGGATGCGCTGGCTGTCGCCCGGCGGCAGGCGCGCCGCGGTGACCGGATCGACGCGTTGCAGTTCCTCGTACAAGGCGTAGGCACCGTCGCGCGCGGCCTGCGCGGCGAGCGCTGCGCGCACCGCGCGATCGGCGGCCGGCATTGCATCGAGCCCGTCGAACAGCGCTTTGAAGTAGAGCAT
>CAZVNC010000515.1:0-2336 GCA_964628305.1 uncultured Ideonella sp. | reverse complement strand
ACAGCTTCACCTGCCGCTCGGGGAACGGCCCGGGCTCGGCGCGGCAGACGGTGATCGCGCCGACCACCCGCCCGTCCTTGAGCATCGGCACGCCGAGGTTGCTGCGAAATCCCGCCTGCGCGGCGGGGCCCTGCAACGCGTACTCCGGGTCCTGCGTGACGTCGGCGATCTGCACCGGCACGCGATCGCGCACGGCGCGTGCGCTGACCGACTCCGCGCCGGGCTGCATCGGAAAGGCGCTTCGCATCGTCTCCTCGGCCGCTGGCGAAACGCCGCGGTAGGCCATCAGGTGCACCCACTCGCCGTCGTAGCGCGAGACGCCGCTGATGATCGCGCCGCACAGCACCATCGCACGGTCGGCGATGGCCTCGAACACCGGCTGCACGTCGGAGGGCGAACTGGCGATCACCTTCAGGACCTCGGCGGTCGCCGTCTGGCGCTCGAGCGACTGGCGCGTCTCCTCGAGCAGGCGCGCATTCTCGAGCGCCATGCCCATGCTCGAGGCGACCGTCTGCAGCAGGCGCAGCTCGGCGTCGCCGAAGGCGTACTCACGCTCGTGGTTCTGCAGCGCGATGAAGCCCAGTACGCGGTCGCCGCCGAGGATCGGCACCGAAGCGACGCAATGGCACCAGTCGGTGCCCGGCGCCGGACCGAGGCCGAAGGCCGTCTGCTCGGCGCGCGTGTTCAGCACGCGCGGCACGCGCTCGCAGAAAGTCTTCTCCAGCGTGCTGCCGGGTTCGATCCGGCGCGGCGGCCGATGTGGAATCGGCTTGCCGTGCTCGTAGTTGTAGAGCGTGTGGGCGGTGCCGTTCTCCTCGTCCAACCACAGCATGCTGATGCTGCCGATACCAAACACCTCGCGCAGCTTGTCGCCGACCAGCGTGGCGATGCCTTGGAAGTCGAGCAGGCCGGCCACGCCCTGCTGGATGGTGTTGATCACCGCAAGCTCGGCGTTGCGCGCCTCGGTCTGCTTCAGCAGCGTCTGCGTCTGGGCAAGGAGGCGGGCGTTCTCGAGCGCGGCGCCCATGCTCGCGACGACGGTCTGCAGCAGTCGCACCTCCGGCGCGCCGAACGCGTCCTCGCGTTCGAAGTTCTCGATGCCGACGTCCCCGAGATAGCGCTCGCCGACCATGATCGGCACGTAGACGCCCGAAGTCGGCATGTCTGTGCCGGGCATCACGTCCATCTGGATCGCCGCGTAGTCGGCTGCATTGCGGGCGACCAGCGTTTGCCCGGCGCGCAGCTTGCCGTACCAGACCCGGTCGGCGCGCGGCACGAAAGACCGCTGCGCCAGCCGCACGCCGTGTTCGACGCTGTAGGCCATGCGCAGTGTCAGGCCGTCGGCATCGAGCAGCCCGATCGAGAGGTTCTGGCTCGCGAACACCTCGCGCAGCTTGTCGCCGACGATGTCGACGATGGCCTGGAAGTCGAGCTCGGCGGCGATCGCGTGCTGGATCGCGTTGATGACCGCCAGCTCGCCGGCGCGCTGTTCGAGCGCGGCGGTGCGTTCCTCGACCTTGCGCTCCAGCCCCTCGGCCCAACGCGCGTTGTCGAGGGCCACGGCGGCCTGCGCGGCGAGCATCGCGATCAGGTCGCGGTCGCTGTCGTTGAAGCGGCCGTAGACCCCTTCGATGTCGGCGTAGACATAGCCGAGCAGCCGCTGCTGGGCGATCAACGGCGCGACGAGGCAGGAGCGCTGATCGATCTCATCGGCGCCCGGCGGTCCGTGGTGCAGCGTCGCGCAGCGCGCGCTGCGCGCAGCGTCGAGCCAGGTAGCGATCGCGGTCAGCAGCGGCTCGGCGTGCTCGCCCGGCGGCAGTTCGCTGCCGGCGATGCGGCGAGCGCCGTCCTCGGCCTCGAGCACGAGCAGCACGCGGTCGGCGCCCGAGAGTTCCACCGCTTCGTCGATCAGGAATTCCTGCAACGTCCCGGTGCTGCGCAGTTCGTTCATGCGCAGCCCGGCGTCGGCGAGGCGCTCGAACGGTTCGCGCAGCGTGCCAGCGTCGAACTTCAGGTACGGCAGCGACGCGCCAAGCGGCAGGCCGCTGCTGCGCAGGTGCGCGCACCAGGCGGCGATGATCTTGCGATGGGGCACGACATGGGCGAAGCTGCAACGCCGGAGGCCCTCGTCGCCGACATTCGCGATCGTCTTGCAGACGATGCGATAGGCGCGTTCGAGCACGCGCAACGCCTCGTCGCTGCGACCGGCGGCCAGCAGCGCCTGGCGGTGCGCCCAGAGCACCTGTGCGGCCGAGTACGTGCCGGGCAGCGCCTCCGACTCGCGGGCGTCGAGTGCGGCGATCGCCTGCTGCGACGCCGCGAGCGCGCGCTTCGGG
>CAZVNC010000514.1:0-2339 GCA_964628305.1 uncultured Ideonella sp. | reverse complement strand
CCACGACAACAGGAATCACAATCCTGGACTCTACCAACTGAGCTACAGCCACCGCAGAGGGTGGCAGTATACGCGAGGCCCGCGGCGGGACCGCCTATCGAGCGGGTCGCATGCGGGCCTGCGGCAGGTGGCAGCGCCCTATTTCGCGGCCGTCTGCGACGCACTCGAGGCGTCGGCGGCGGGCTGCTTCGCAGGCTCGATCTTGACTTTGAAGCGGGCCTTCAACGCATCGTAGTAAGCCGCCATCTCGGCTCCGGTCCACGCCTGCGCGTAGGCGCCGGCGAGTTGTCGGGCGTCTCCACCGTCGGGATCGCGGCCGAGCACCTTATCGATCCTCGCGATCGCGTAGCCGTCGGCGCCGAGATCGACGCCGACGAACGCGGGCAGCTTGGTCGAATCAGTGCGCAGCACGGCGTCGACGAGTGCCGTCGGCAGATCATGGCGCTGCGCACGCGACACCGTCAGCGACGCTGCATCGAGCGTTGCCCCCGCAGCGTCTTTCAGGCTCGCGAGCTTGGCCTCGCCCGCCTTGCGTGCATCGGCGGCTGCCATCTCGGCCTTCACCGCGGCGAGCACTTCAGGTTCGACTTCGGCAAACGGCCGAACGTGGGCCGGCGAGTAGCTGAAGACGCGGCCGGCGGCGAGTTGATTCGGGCCGGTCTCGACGGCTTCCGTATTGCGCTTGTTGCGCAGCGCGTCGCTGCCGAACAGTTGCTCGAGAAGCTTCGGCGATGCCAGCGGACCGGTCGCGCCGGGTGCCGGCGTGTGCGTCACGCCTTGCGCGCGGTGCAGTTCGAGCTTGAACTTGTCGACCACAGGTTGCAGGCTGTCGGGCTGCTCGTAGACCATGTTGCTGAAGTCGGACGCGATCTCGGTGAATCTGCGCTGCGCGAGCTGGGTCTTGACTTCGTTCTCTAATTCGGGGCGCACTGCTTCGAAGCTGCGCTTCTCGCCGCCGCGCACGCCGGTCAGCTTGATGATGTGATAGCCGAAGTCGGACTCGACGACTCCGCTGACCTCGCCCGGCTTCATCGCGAACGCGGCGTCCTCGAACGGCTTGACCATCGCGCCGCGCGAGAAGTAGTCGAGGTCGCCGCCGCGTTCGGCGGAACCCGGGTCGTCGGAGTTCTTCTTCGCCAGCTCGGCAAACGAATCCGGGTTCTGCTTCACCTGCGCGAGCAGCGCCTCGGCCTTGGCCTTGGCTTTGGCGCGAACGTCGGCCGGCGCGTCCTTCGGCGCATTGATCAGGATGTGGCTCGCGCGGCGCTCCTCGGGGGTCGTGTAGCGCGCTGCGTTCTCGCTGTAGTACTTGCGCAGGTCGTCATCGGAGACGGTAATGTCGGCCTTCAGCGCGTTGAGATCGAGCACGACATATTCGATGCTGGCCTGCTCGGGTGCCGTGAAGCGCGCCGCGTGCTTCGGATCCTTGTAGTAGGCCTCGAGCTGCGCCTCGGTCGGGCTCACCTTGCCCAGGTAGTCCTTGGCATCGAAGCGAAGCAGTTGAATCTCGCGCTGCTCAAGCAGTGCGTCCATCGCGGTCGCGCTGTCGGTCGGCGCCGGGAAGACCGTCCCGCCGATGCCGAGCAGAACCTGGCGGCGTGCCAAGTCTTGCGCCAGCCGCTGAGCGAACTGCTCCGAAGTCATGCCCTGCTGCGCCAGCACGTCCTTGTTGACGCTGCCGTCGGGGTTGCGCAGGAACGCGAACTGCGGATCGCCCACGAAGATGCGCCGCAGCCGCTCGTCGGTCGGCGCAAGGTGGTCCTTGTCGGCGGCGACGAGCATCACGCGCTCACGCACCAGCTCATCCAGGGTGCGCTGGCGCATCTCGGGCGTGTCGAGCAGTTTGACGTCGACCGTCGGCATCTCGCGCCGCAGGCGCTCGACCTGCTGGCGGTGCGCCGCCTCGAGCTCGCTTTGCGTGATGTCCTGCCCGGCAACCACGGCCACCGTCTGGCGGCCGCCGTCGGACAGACGCGTGTAGCCCTCGATGCCGAAGAATGCGAACGACGGCACGATCAGCACCACAAGCACGAACTGCATCGCGCGCATGTGCTTGCGAATGAAATCAAACATCGAATGCCCTGAATCAGTAGTGGCCGATAGCGAAGGCGCGTCGCACGGCAGCAAACGCAACAAAGGCGAACCGAGGTTCGCCTTGCGCGGGCCCGTCTCGAGCGCCGTCGCGATTCTACCCGTCGCGACCTGCGCCCTATTCGCCGCCAGCGCCAGATCAGGAACCGCAGCGCGGATCGCAGCGACGACTTACGGGCATGCACAGGCGGGGCTGCGGGCCGCCTTGCCGGCGGGCTCGCTCGCGCCGCTCTCGGTGGTGGGTGCTG
>CAZVNC010000513.1:0-2345 GCA_964628305.1 uncultured Ideonella sp. | reverse complement strand
TGCAGCAGCGCCGGCACGAGGCGCGCCATGTTGTTCTTCAGCAGATAGTCGCTCGCGCCGTTGCGCATCGCCTCGACCGCGGCGTCCTCGCCGATCTCGCCCGACAGCAGCAGGAACGGCACCGCGAGGCCGCTCGCCTTCAGCAGATCGAGTGCGACGAGGCCCGAGAAGCCCGGCAGGTTGTAGTCGGAGAGGACGACGTCCCAGTCCTGCTCGAGCGCGCGCAGGAACTCCGGCTCGGAGTCGATGCGCTGCATCGCCACGTTCAGGCCGCCGCGGCGCAGTTGCGCAACCGTCAACTCATGGTCGAGCACCGAGTCTTCGAGGTGCAGGACACGCAGGCGGCGCTCGGCGCTGGACGACATCATGACGCGAAGTATGCCGCGCCGCGGCCCCGCACGGCCGCCATAGGAGCCTGGGCGGCAGAAATCCAGGCTCCTCACTGGCGCCGGCATTCATGAATCGGCATGGCGTGCCGAAATTGCACTGCATAAGACTCTCGCCGCCGCACCCGACCACGCCAGACCGATGTTGCCGATCACCGACGATGCCTCGCTGCCCGGCGTGCGCGGCCCGAGGCTGCTCGCCGCGGTCGAACTGCAGGACCACCTGAACCTGGTCGGCAACGACCTCGATCGGCTGCAGCGCCTGCTTGCGGATGCCTGCGCCACGCTGCTGGCGAGCTTCCAGGATGCGCACGCGGCGTTGAGCGCGGGCGACGCGCCCTTCGCCGCGCAGTCCGCGGTCGCCGCCGCGCTGGATTGCCTCGGCAATGCGGTCGTCGCGTTGCAGTTCCAGGACATGGCGTCGCAGTTGATCGAGCACTCGCAGCGCCGGCTGCGAAGCTGCGCCGACCAGATCGCGCGCGAAGCGATGCCCGACGACGACGATGGGCCGGCGGCGGTCGAGGAAGCGCCGCGCCATCCGAATCCCGTCACCCAGGACGAGATGGACGCCGGCTCAGTCGAGCTGTTCTGAGCCCTTCATCTAAAGCGTGACGGCCGGCGGCCGATATTCCACCAGACTTGCGGAGCACCCTTTCATGCATTCGATCCTCGCCGTCGACGACTCGGCCTCCATGCGCCAGATGGTGTCGTTCACGCTCAAGAGCGCCGGCTACCACGTGGTCGAGGCGGTCGATGGCCAGGACGCGTGGGAGAAGTCGGTCGGCCACGACTTCGACCTCGTGCTGACCGACCAGAACATGCCGCGCCTGGACGGCATCGGCCTGACGAAGAAGCTGCGCGAGAACCCGAAATTCAAGGCGACACCGATCCTGATCCTGACCACCGAGTCGAGCGACCAGATGAAGCAGGCCGGACGCAGCGCCGGTGCGACCGGCTGGCTCGTCAAGCCCTTCGATCCGTCCAAGCTGATCGAGGTGATCCGCAAGGTCATCCGCTGAACGCAGCCGCAAGCTACGAGCGGCCCGACGCGACATGAGCCCCGACGCAGCGAAGGCCTCCGCCGGCATCGATCTGACCCAGTTCTACCAGGTCTTCTTCGAGGAGGCAGGCGAGAACCTAGAGCAGATGGAAAAGCTGCTGCTCGCGCTCGACATCGCGGCCGCCGACGACGAGGCGTTCAACGCGATCTTTCGCTGCGCACACTCGATCAAGGGCGGCGCGGCGACGTTCGGCTTCGACGACGTCGCCGAACTCACGCACCAGATGGAGACGCTGCTCGACAAGCTGCGCCGGCGCGAACTGGCAGCCAGCAGCGCGATGGTCGACGCCCTGCTCCAATCCGGCGACGCGCTGCGCACCCAGCTTGCGCGCCACCAGGGTGGCGGCGGCGAGGCGGTCGACACCGCAACGCTATTGCACGACATCCGCACGCTCGCTTCGGGCCCGGGTCCGCTGCTCGCAGGCCCGCCTGCGGCGCGCGCCGATTCCCCCGCGCCGGCTGCGGCACCGGCCGCACCAGCGTCCGCAGCTGGGGGCGCGCTTGCGCGCCAGATCGAGCTGACGGTCGGCCCGCTCGCACGCCCGGCCGACGCCGACGACCTGGCCGAGCTGTTCCGCGAGATCGCCGACCTCGGCACCATCGAGCCGATCGACGGCGGCCTCGCCGCCGACGGCATGCGCCGCTTCAAGATCGTGACGACGAGCAGCGACAACGACCTGCTCGATCTGTTCACCTTCCACGTCGCGCGCGAGCACATCGCGCTCTCGCCGCTCGGCCCGGGCTACGGCTTTCACGATGGCGCGCCGGGCGCACCGGCAGCGGTCGCGCCGGACCCCGGCTATGGCTTCTTCGAGCCGCTCGCGACGGCCGCCTGCACCGCCGCAGCCCAGGCGCCCGCGGCGCCGGTCGCGCGGACGCGGCCACAGGGCGTGGCGGCG
>CAZVNC010000512.1:0-2350 GCA_964628305.1 uncultured Ideonella sp. | reverse complement strand
CAGTCACTCTACTTGTTGCACTGAAAGTTAGATTCAAGGAAAGAGTTACCATCCTTAGAGGTAACCACGAATCAAGGCAAATTACTCAAGTCTACGGATTCTACGACGAATGCCTCAGAAAATATGGAAATGCAAACGTTTGGAAATGCTTCACTGACCTCTTCGACACCCTTCCAGTTACTGCAGTCGTAGAGGATCAAATTTTCTGTCTTCATGGAGGACTCTCGCCAAGCATTGATACTCTTGAGCAGATTAGGCTGCTGGACTGAGTTTAAGAGGCCGCAATCGCGGCGCCGGCGGCGTCGGCTCCTACAACTACGGCAACTACACCGACGACAAGCTCGACGCCGTTGCCGCAGCGCAAAGCCGGGAAGCCGACCCCGAGAAGCGCAAGGCGCTGATCAAGGAAGCCTTCAAGCTGCACAACGACGCCGTCCGCCACATCCCGCTGCATCGCCAGTTCATCCCCTGGGCGGCGCGCAACAACGTCACCGTCGTGCACCGGGCCGACAACTGGCTCGAGTGGCAGTGGGTGACCGTGAAGTAGGGCTGGTGAGAGCGGGTCGTCGCAGGCGCGGCGCGCGAAGGCGGTCGCAACGCGCCGCGGCGAACGCCGTCAACGCGGCGTCTGCGCCTTCGTGACGAGGCCGCGAATCTCGGCGAGCTTCGCCTTCAGGCGCCGCTCGTTGACCGGCCCCATGCGCAGCAGGACCTTCTGCCCTGCGCTGAGCGCTTTCAGCTCCGGCGCGTCGAATTCGTAGAGCACCCAGGGGCGATCGGGCAGCACCGGGCCGCTGATCGTCGGCAACACGACCTTCAGCGGCGCTTCGATCTCGGGCGTAGCGAGCAGCACGTCGATCACTTCGACGAGCCGGTCGTTGAAATGGCGGCTCGGGAAGCCGAGGTCTTCGTAGGCCTTCTGGATCAACGGATACAGGTGCACGTAGGTCGCCGCCGCGTGCCGCATGTCGACCGACTCGACGAGCAGCACGAACGGCGTGTAGCGCCGGCCGTTGTCGGCGCTGATCGTCGTCACGTCACCGCGCGTCTGGGTCGTGAATCGTCCCGGGGTCGGGTTCACCGGCCACAGACGCGGCGATGCCGAGGCGCGGCCCAGGTTGTCGACGGTCGCCGCGAAGCGGCGCGGGAAGTCGTCGGTCTGAAGCGCCGACAGCACCTCCTTGCGCCCGAGGAGTTCGATCAGCGCGTCTTCGACGTTCATGGGCGTTGCGGCGGGGCTGGAGGCGGCGATCGCCGCCGCTTCGATCGGGTGCAGCGGCCCGGCTGGCGCCGATGCGGGCGGTAACGGTGGCGGCGCGACGGGCTGCGCGATCACCGGCGGCGGCGCCTGCGCGATCGGCGGTTGCGGCGCTCCGGGTTGCTGCTGCCGCCAGAAGAGCAGGGCAGCGATCGCGGTGACTATCGCGGCGCCGGCGACGATGACTGCATTCTTCGTCAATGTCCCTGTGCCTCCACGTGCCGCGGGTCTTACGCGGCGCGTGGCTACCTTAGCACGGTGCGGTGCTGCCTGGAACCGGTGATCGGGCGCACCCGCCTCGGTTGCGGCGCTTTCGTCACCGCAGCCACCACTCGCCGTCGAAGCGCTCCTGCAGATGGGCGATGAAGCTCGTGACCTTGGACGGCACGAGCTTGGGCGACGGGAACACGGCGTGCACTTCCTGCGCCGGCAGTGTGTACGTGCCGAGCAGCACGCGCACCTCGCCGCGCGCGATCGCCTGCTGCGCGACGTAGCGCGGCAGGATTGCGATGCCCATGCCCGCCTGCACGCCGGCGAGCAGCGTCGTCAGATTGTTCGATCGCAGCGGGCCCGACACCGGCACCACCGACTCGCTGCCGGGTGGACCGCCGAAGTGCCAGCGGTCGTCGCCCTGCACGCTGCTGTAGACGAGGCAGGCATGATGCGCAAGATCGGCCGGCGCAGCGGGCACGCCGCGGCGCTCGAGATAGGCCGGTGCGCCGACCAGCGCCCACGGGTTCAGCCCGAGGTAGCGCGCGCCGAGCGACGAGTCGGCGAGTCGCCCCATGCGCAACGCCAGATCGACACCCTGCTCGACGAGGTTGACGTAGCGGTCGTCGAAGCTCAGGTCGATGCTCACCTCGGGATGCTGCTGCATGTACTGCAGCACGAGCGGCGTCAGCACGTGCCGGCCGAATGCGACCGAGGTGCTGATGCGCAGCTTGCCCGCGACTTGGCTCTGCAGCAGCGCGGCCAGGTTGTCGGCGGCCTCGATCTCGCGCTGGATCGTCTTGCATTTCTCGTAGTAGAGGGCGCCGATCTCGGTTGCGCTGACGCCGCGCGTATTGCGATTCAGGAGCCGCGCGCCGAGCT
>CAZVNC010000511.1:0-2358 GCA_964628305.1 uncultured Ideonella sp. | reverse complement strand
GTTGACGAACAGACGCTGCGGGCCGAGGTGTGCGGCGAAGCCGGCGCGCTGTACGACCTCGAACACGCCCGGGTTGAGACCGGCGAGCCACACTTCGATGCCGCTCTCCTGCGCGAGACGCCGGTCGCCATCGATCAGGGCCTGCAGCGCCGTGTATTCGATGTCGGTGACGCGGCTCATGTCGAGCAGCAGCACGCGCGGACTGTGTTCGGCCACGAGCGCGCGGATGCGCTCGCCGACAAGCTGCGCGTTGACGAAGAAGAGCCGCCCTTCCGGGCGCACGATCAGGAGGCCCTCGAAGGTCTCGTCGTCCGGATTCCCTGGCGACCACGGCCGCAGCACGTCGCTGCCGCGCTTGCGGGCGATGACCGACACCCGCGGCCACGCCGCCTGGCTCGCCAGCCCGATCATCGACACCAGGATCGCGACGACGATGCCCTGCAGCGTCCCGAACACGAGCACGCCGGCACAGGCGACGAGCGCCCAGCGCAATTCCATCGTCCGCACGCCGCGGATGGCGCTGAACTCGGCCGGCTCGATCAGGCCGACCGAGTAGACGATCACGATCGCCGCCAGCGTCGCGTGCGGCATCAGGCCGAGCAGCGGGGCGAACAACAGCATGGTGGCGAGGGCCGCGCCGGCGGTGACGAGCGAGGCCTTCTGCGAACGCCCGCCGACCGCTCGCACGACCGCCGTCTGCGACGTCCCGCCGCCCGCCGGCATCGCGCCCAGCAGCGCGCCGCCGAGGTTGGCGGCGCCGGTGGCGACGAGCTCGCGATTGGGGTCGATGTGCGGATCGTCGCTGCGCGCGAACGCGCGCCCGGCGGCGATCGTCTCGGTGAAGCTCATCAGCGCGATGCCGAGCGCGCCGGGCGCAAGCTGCGCCGCAAGCGCGAGATCGGGCAGGGTCGGCTTTGGCAGGCCCTGCGGGATGAGGCCGACTGTCGACACGCCCACCGCCTGCAGCCCGAGCAACCACGACGCCGCGATGCTCGCGCCGACCGCGATCAGCGGCGCCGGGGAGTGCGGCTTCCAGCGCTCCATCGCAATCAGCAGCGCGAAGGTGGCCGTGGCGACGGCGAGCGTCGCCCCGGACGCCGCCGGCAACTGCTGCAGGGTCGCGGCCAGATCGGCGAAGAAGCCTTGCTTTGCGATGTGGATGCCGAACAGCTTGGGCAATTGGTCGAGCACGATGACGAGCCCGATGCCGGCCTTGAACCCGGTCAGCACCGGCGCCGAGATGAAGTTGGCGACGAACCCGAGCCGCAGCAGCCGGGCCGCGAGCAGGATCGCGCCGACGAGCGCGGCGAGTGTCGCCGTCGCGCTGGCGAGGCGCGCCGGATCGCCGTCGGGGACCGCCAGGCCGAGCTGGGTGCCGGTCAGGATCGCGAGCGTCGCCGTCGAGCTGACGCTGAGCGCGCGCGACGAGCCCAGCAGCGCATAGACGAGCATCGGCACGAAGGCGGTGTACAGACCGACGGCCACCGGCAGGCCGGCGACCGTCGCGTAGGCCATCGCCTTGGGCAGCACGACGGCGGCGGCCGTCAGACCGGCGACGAGGTCCGCGCGCAGGCCGGGCCGGTTTGGACGCGCCGCCGACGGCGTTGACTCTTGCTGCCTCATGCGCCTCCCGTTGACGTTGGCGCCGGCCGCCGGGCGGCCGCCGTCAGAAGCGTTCCGGGACGACCCTTGCTGCTTGATCCGACGCCTTCACTCGGCCGACCTTGCGCTGCGGCAGCTTGACTTTCTCGCGCGGCAGTTGCTCGTACGGCACTTGCGACAGGATGTGGCTGATGACGTTCAGCCGCACCCGCTTCTTGTCCTCGGAGCGGGCAACGAACCAGGGCGCCCACGACGAATCGGTGGCCGCCAGCATGTCGTCGCGCGCCTCGGTGTAGGCGTCCCAGCGGGTGAACGACTTGATGTCCATCGGCGAGAGCTTCCAGATCTTGCGGCCATCGTCGATGCGGTCGCGCAACCGCCTTTCCTGCTCCTCGGGGCTGACCTCGAGCCAGTACTTGAGCAAGATGATGCCCGACTCGACCATCGCCCGCTCGACGAGCGGCGCAGCGTGAAGGAACTTCGTAGCCTCCTCGGGGGCGCAGAAACCCATCACCCGCTGGGCCGATGCCTGGGAACCGCTTTATGCCGGTAAGGTGCTCGCCCGTCCACTCGAGCACGAACTGATCGGCATCGCCCTCAAATCGCTGGGTTATTCGATCAACTCCCTGGATCCTGGGCAACTGCGGGCCGCCGAGGAGCGGTTGCGGGCGCTCAAGCCTTCGGTGTCGTTCGTGGAAGTCGAAGCAGATAAGGCGACTGCCAAGCTCGTTAGTGGCGAGGCCGTGATGATGATAG
>CAZVNC010000510.1:0-2361 GCA_964628305.1 uncultured Ideonella sp. | reverse complement strand
CAAACAGCGCGTCGGGGGCATCCTTCGGCCCGAGCGCGAACAGGTTGATGTGCTGCGTGCGCCCCGGGGTGCGCGACGCGAACGCGAGCCGCTTTTGCTGCGCAAGCCGGTTGATCGCGGTCGATTTGCCGGCGTTCGAGCGGCCGACGAAGGCGATCTCGGGCAGCTCGGTGGGAGGCAGTTCGGCAAGCCGGCTCGCCGTCGTCACGAAGCGCGCGGTGTGGGTCCACGCCAACGCTGTCCTGGCGGGCGACTCGGCAACCCGCGCAGCGGTCCGCTGTGGCGCGCGCGGCGATGCTTCTGCGTTATCGTTCTCGTTCATCGCGGCGTACCAAATTGCTCATTGTAAAATCTGTAGGTTCTGCGGCCTGAGCACCTCCACACATGAAGTCCAACGCTTCCCTGCTGCCCCGCCTGCTGGCGACCGTCTTTGCCGCGGCGACGATCTCGGCGCCCGCGCTCGCTGCCGACGCCGCGGCGCCGGCCAAGCCCGATCTGGCGCGCGGGGCCGAGATTTCGGCCCAGGTCTGCGGCGCCTGCCACACCTCGGATGGCACTCGCGGCCTGCCCGCGAATCCGATCCTGCAGGATCAGCAACCCGAATACCTCGTCAAGCAGTTGACCGAATTCAAGTCCGGCAAGCGCGAGAACGCGGTCATGACGGCGATGGCGTCGACGCTGAACGAAGCCGACATGAGGAACGTCGCCGCGTTCTACGCGTCCAAGCAGGCCAAGCCCGGTGCCGCGACGAACAAGGACACGGTGCGCATGGCCGAGCGCATCTACCGCGGCGGCATCGCCGACCGCCACATTCCGGCCTGCGCCGGTTGCCACACCCCGAATGGCGCCGGCATCCCGGCGCAGTACCCGCGGCTCGGCGGTCAGCATGCGGAGTACGCCGCCGCACAACTCACCGCATTTCGCGATGGCACGCGCAACAACAGCGAGCAGATGACCGGCATTGCCGCGCGCTTGAACGACCGCGAGATCAAGGCCCTGGCAGACTACATGGCCGGGCTGCGCTGACGCGGCGCACCGCAGGCACTCGAACAAAGGGCCGGTCGCGTACCGGCCTTTGTGTTTTGCGCGACGATCGCGCGATCGAAACTTTGCCGCGGCGGCCGGGTCCATCCGGGTCCAGCCAGGTTCGATGGAGTAGGCCATGCATCTGCGCACCGACAAGGGATTCCAGCACCGGACGAGTTCGGAGATCACGCCCCGCGCCGTCTACGAACGTCGGCGCGATCTGCTCAAGCTGGTTGCCGGCGGTGCGGCCGGCGCGCTGCTCGCGGGCTTCGCGCAGCGCGAAGCGATCGCGATGGCGCCCGCAACGGGCAGGCTCGCCGCGTTGCCCGGCGCACAAAGCAGCGTCGCCGGCGCGATGACGATGGAAAAGCCCACTGCCTACGCCGACGCCACCGGCTACAACAACTTCTACGAATTCGGCACCGACAAGTCCGACCCGGCGGAGAACGCTGGCTCGCTCAGGACGCGGCCGTGGACGGTGGCGATCGAAGGCGCGGTGAAAAGGCCCAAGGTCTACGACATCGGTGAATTGCTCGGCCTCAGCGCGCAGGAGGACCGCACCTACCGCCTGCGCTGCGTCGAAGGCTGGTCGATGGTGATCCCGTGGGTCGGCTACTCGCTGGCCGAACTGATCAAGCGCGTCGAACCCACGGGCAACGCGAAGTACGTGCAGTTCGTGACGCTCGACGACCCGAAGCAGATGCCCGGCTTGCGCTCGTCGGTGCTCGACTGGCCCTACGTCGAGGGCCTGCGGATCGACGAAGCGATGCATCCGCTGACGCTGCTCACCTTCGGCCTCTACGGCGAAGTGCTGACGAACCAGAACGGCGCACCGATACGCGTCGTCGTGCCGTGGAAATACGGCTTCAAGAGCGCCAAATCGATCGTCAAGATCCGTTTCGTCGAGCAGCAGCCGAAGACGAGCTGGGAGCAGGCCGCGCCGAACGAGTACGGCTTTTATTCCAACGTCAACCCGAACGTCGATCACCCACGCTGGAGCCAGGCGCGCGAACGCCGCATCGGCGAGGACGGCCTGTTCGCGAAGAAGCGGCCGACCTTGATGTTCAACGGCTACGAGGCCCAGGTCGGCCAGCTCTACGCCGGCATGGACCTTAAGAAGTCCTACTGACCGGCTGCGGCACAGGCGCTTGAGCACAGCGACTTCCCTGACCGCCGCCGAGCGCACGGCGCGGCCCGCCCGGCGCAAGAGCGCGTTGCTGCACCCTGCCGCCAAGCCGCTGCTGTTCGCGCTGTGCCTGCTGCCGTTCGCCTGGCTCTTCTACGGCGCGGTGGCCGACACGCTGGGCGCGAATCCGGCCGAGGCGCTGATCCGCG
>CAZVNC010000509.1:0-2362 GCA_964628305.1 uncultured Ideonella sp. | reverse complement strand
CGACGAAGCAGGCCTCGAGCGAGGGCTCGACGCGGGTGACGATCGCCTTGTAGATGTTGCCCTTGCGCTGTTCGCGGCCCTCGATCTCGGTCTCGAAGTCCATCAGCTTCTGGCCGTCGACGATCGCGAGGCGGCGCTCTTCGGGCTGCGTCGCGTTGATCAGCATGCGTTTCATGTGCTCTCCTTTGCACGGGGTCGCGCGCGTGTCGCGCAAGACGTCCCCGCGTCTGCAAACTCAGCCGCGCGCCGGACGATCCGGCGCCGCGACGATCAGATGCACGAGAAACGCGAAACGAACTTCGGAAGGAATCGCCCTGGACCGGGGCCGCGACGATCGGTCAATCGATGGTCGGGCCGCGCGGCGTTGGCGCATGCGTCGCGGTGACGCCGCGGGTGTTCGCCCGGCAACTCCGCTCGCCCACGGCTGCGCAGCGCGTCGGCGCGGGACGCGGACGCTGCAAGCTTGGCACGGGATGGGGAGCGAGGGCCGGGGACGACATCCGCAGGGTCACTTGACGCGGGCAGAAGGTGACGGCAATCAGACACCGCAGCGGCGCTGCGCGCCTGCGGTTCGACCGTTGCCTCCTGCTCTTAGGAAACCTTGTTGTTCCCGGGCGCATCGCTCTGGCGATCTGCTCGGGCGTTCTTTTCATTCGTTTGCTCTGCCACCGACCGCGCCCGACTGCTTCGTCTCTTCGGGTCCGAAGCCCGCCTGGCGGGGTCGGCGTTGCATCACCTGGGCGCAGCCGGGCCAAGCCCGATCGCGCCGCCGCGCGTCCTTCGCTTCAGAGTCGAAGGTCATCAACCACCCCCGGGTAAACTCTGATAAATCAACCACTTAGGACGCATTTGCGGTGCCTCGGATTATAGGCGGCATTCAGACTCGAACGAGCGGGCGCAAAAGCGTGGCGAATGCCGCGCAATCGCGCCCGCCGACCCCTGCACCAGCGCCGACGCTGGCGCGTTCCGTCGAGCGGGTCCGGATCGACGAAGGCGCCGAAGGACAGCGCCTCGACAACTTCCTGCTCGGCCACTGGAAGGGCGTGCCGAAGACGCACGTCTATCGCGTCATCCGCTCCGGCGAGGTGCGCATCAACCGCGGCCGCGCCGCAGCCGACACGCGGCTTGCGATCGGCGACGAGTTGCGCCTGCCGCCGGTGCGTCGTGCGCCGTCCATCGATCCGAATGCCGCGCCCGCGCCGCCGCGCGAGTTCCCGGTCGTCTGGGAGGACGACACGCTGATCGCGATCGACAAGCCGGCGGGCGTCGCGGTGCACGGCGGCAGCGGCGTTGCGTTCGGCGTCATCGAACAACTGCGTCGTGCACGCCCCGAGGCCCGCTTTCTCGAACTCGTGCACCGGCTCGACCGCGAGACCTCGGGCCTGCTGCTGGTCGCCAAGAAGCGCAGTGCGCTCGTCGCGCTTCAGGACCAGTTCCGCCGCCGCGAAACGGGCAAGACGTACGCGGCGCTCGTCGAAGGCGTCTGGCCGAAGACGACGAAGGTGATCGACCTTGCGCTACATAAAACGCTCGATGCCGTCGGCGAGCGCCATGTGCGCGTCGTCGATGCCGATCACGCCGAGGGCCGGCGCTCGATCTCGCTCGTGCGCCTCGTTCAGGCGTGGCCGGATTACACGCTGCTCGACGTGACGATCAAGACCGGCCGCACGCACCAGATCCGGGTTCATCTCGCGCACCTCGGCCATCCGGTCGCCGGCGATCCGAAGTACGGCGACTTCGAACGCAACCGGGCGCTGGCGCGCGGCAAGTCGGTTGCCGGTCAGCGCTTTGGCCGCATGTTCCTGCACGCCCGGCGCCTGCGTTTCGAGCACCCCGCAAACGGCGAGGTCATCGAGCTCGAAGCGCCGTTGCCGGCAGAATGCGCGGCGCTCATCGCCGCGCTCGATGTGAACACATCCGCGCGCGTGCAGCGATAGCCCTTGCAACGACCATGTCCCAGCACAGCGCCACCGTCCACTGGCAGTGCGACGGCGACTTTCTCGCCGGCCGCTACAGCCGAGCCCACGTCTGGCGTTTCGACGGCGGCGCGAACGTTGCGGCGTCGAGTTCGCCGCATGTCGTCCCTGTCCCGCTGTCGGACGCGGCGGCGGTCGATCCGGAGGAGGCGTTCGTCGCTTCGCTCGCGAGCTGCCACATGCTGTGGTTTCTCGACATCGCGGCGCGCCGCGGGCAGCGCGTCGAAAGCTACGCCGACGACGCGGTCGGCGTGCTGGCGAGGAACGCCGAAGGCCGTCTCGCGATGACCGAGGTCACACTGCGGCCGCGCGCCGTGTTCGCCGAGCCGGCACCGGCGCGCGAGGCGATCGACGCGCTGCACCACGCGGCGCACGAAGCGTGCTTC
>CAZVNC010000508.1:0-2376 GCA_964628305.1 uncultured Ideonella sp. | reverse complement strand
GGGCAACAGTCAGCGCCAGCAGGCTGCGGCGCAGGATGGGGCGGGTCGGGTCGGTCATGGCAGTTCTCCTTCGCAGGTAGGGTCGACAGACGGCGCACGATTCACCGGGCAGCCGCGACGCTCATGGGGCGCAAGGTCCAGGTTCGTCTGCCCGGCTCCACGGCGCTTCGATGCATTCCTCTGTGGCCCAGTGTGCGAAACCCGGGTTGAACGGCTGCTGAGGAGCGCGTTCAGCCGCCGTTCATCTTTGCGCGCGGAGACCCCTGAGTTCGGGGCGGTGGGCTGGCTGGTTTAAAAGGGCTGCACCCATGGCGCGGCAACGGCGCCAGCGGATGCGCGATCGTCGCCGGTGGCCGCATGCCATTGCGACGCAGGGAAAATCGTTCTCGCGAGAACCTGCCAGACAAGCGCGCCGAGGCCTCGGGCAACTCGGTGATCGTCGTCGGCCCAAGCCCCCCCCCCCCGAACAAGGGATTGCAGCCATTCCTTGCCGCTTCTATCGTACACGGGAGCCTCGGCAGCGGGTGGTTCGCCTGCGTCAAGGGCTCGATTTCAATCGACCCAACACCAGGAGATCTCTTCATGAAACTTCGCTACAGCGTCCTCGCGGCGGCATCCGGCCTCGTCTGCGCGATTGGCACGGCGCAAGCCGCCGTCATCGTCCTCAATTTCGAAGGCATCAACGCGGCCTATCCCTCGACCAACTTTGCCGGCATCAACGACTTCTACAACGGCGGCACAAGCAGCCAAGGCACGAGCGGGGTGGACTACGGCGTTCAGTTCACCGACAACGCGCTCGCGATCTGCCTCAACACCCCCGGCAACTACTGCTCCAACACCTCGCGCGGCGGCGTTGCCCCCGGCTCCGAGTTGGGTGGTCTGTTCTGGCTCAACGGGCCCGAAACGTACATGAACTATGCGGCCGGCTTCGAGAACGGCTTCGCGTTCAACTATGCGGCCCCCAACACCCCGGGCAGCGTCAGCGTCTACGACGGGCTGAACGGCACCGGCAACCTGCTCGCCACGCTCGATCTCGGCCTGACGCCGAGCACCTGCGGCTCCGAGTATTCGGCCCTGTATTGCCCGTTCGTCGCCGCCGGCGTCAACTTCGCCGGGGTTGCGAAGTCGATCTCGTTTGCGGGCACCGCCAACTTCATCGTGTTCGACGACGTGACCTTCGGCAGCTCGATACCTGGCGTGCCCGAGCCTTCGACCTACGCGTTGTTCGCTGCCGGCCTGCTCGGTCTGGCCTACACGGCGCGCCGCCGCAGCCGCAGCTGACAAGGGGGCGGACGGGCGCCCTGAGCGCCCGGACTGCCGGCCAAGAATGCGGGAGCCCATCGGGCTCCCGCTTGTTTTTCGGGTGTCGCCGCGCGACGGCTTGTGGACGGAGACTCTAGCTGGCCGCGTAGCCGAACTCCGCTGCCCAGCGGTCCAGGCGATCGCGTACCGCGGCGAGCGGCGCGGCATAGCGCCGCCACTGCCCGATGCCATCCGCGTTGAGCCCGCGCGCGACCTGCAGGTCGCTGGGCGTGATCGCGCGGCGTCGCGCACGGTCGGCGAACTCGCGAACCCCCGGATCCCAGTCCAGCCGGAGGAACGACAAGACGCGCTTCATCTCGGCGTCGAAATCGCTCACCAGCGACTCGTGGCGGACTTCGTGCACCGCGAGCGGCAACCGCTCGCGGTACAGCGCGGCGAGCGTCATGACGGCGTCGTAGTACGCTGCGGCGCCGCCGAGGGTCAGGAACTCGAACATCGCGGCGTTGATCTGGAATCGGCGCCGAAAACAGCTCAACACCACGTCGCGCGGATCGCGTAGCGCAAAGAGGATGCGTGCGTCCGGAAACAGCCGGGCGATGAGCGGAAGCGACACCGTGTGCAGCGGCAGCTTGTCGATCAGCACGCGCCCCGTCAGGTCGGTGCCCGCGGCCGTGGCGGCGCCCCGCCAGTAGGTCTGTCGCAGCGTGTCGGCTTGCGCATCGGGCAGCACCGCGAGCGCGCGCAGCGCAGCATCGTCGGCGAGCAACTGCGCACCGGTTTCGGACAGCACGTCCCGCTCCTCGAGCGTCGTGACCTGCGGATGACCGGCGAGTGCCTTCTCGAGCAGCGTCGTGCCGGACCTGGGAAACCCGAGCAAGAAGGCATGCTCCCGCACCGGCCGCAAGCGGTCCGGGTCGCGAGGCACGCGCCAGGAATCGGGTGGCGCGCTTCGAAACCAGGCCGCGAGACGCCGCGCCTCGTCGATGCGCCGCTCGCGCAGTTCGGCGGCGATCCGCGGTGCGTAGCCGCGCTCCAGGATCGCGTTGCGGGCAGCGTAATCCGCGAAGGCCTGCGCGGCATCGCCCGTTGCGTCGCGGGCGTCGGCGCGCAGGT
>CAZVNC010000507.1:0-2384 GCA_964628305.1 uncultured Ideonella sp. | reverse complement strand
GGCATCCACCACGCGACCGCGGTGGGCAAACTCTTCCGGCCGGATCAGCCGCTGCTGCCAAACTACAAGTGGGTGCCGATCGGCTATCACGGACGTAGTTCGTCGATTCGCGCGAGCGGGGTCGACTTCCGCCGTCCGCAAGGGCAGTTCCGGCTTGCGGCCGATGCGCCGCCCGTCTTCGGCCCGTCGCGCCGGCTCGACTACGAACTCGAACTCGGCGCCTTCGTCGCACAAGGCAACGCGCTTGGCGAGCCGATCTCGATCGCCGATGCCGAGGATCATCTGTTCGGCGTGTGTCTGCTCAACGACTGGTCAGCGCGCGATATCCAGCCCTGGGAGTACCAGCCGCTCGGCCCGTTTCTGTCCAAGAACTTCGCGACGACGATCTCGCCCTGGATCGTGACGATGGAGGCGCTGGCGCCGTATCGCTGTGCCTGGTCGCGGCCGCACGGGGATCCGCAGCCGCTCGCCTACCTCGACTCGGCGGCGAACCGCGCGCAGGGCGCGATCGACATCGCGCTCGAGGTCTGGCTGCAGACGGCGGCGATGCGCGAGCGCGGTGAGCGCGCGGTTCGGCTCAGCGAATCGAACTTTCGCGATGCCTACTGGACGCTTGCGCAACTCGTCGCGCATCACAGCAGCAACGGCTGCAACCTCGGGCCCGGCGACCTGCTGGGCACCGGCACGCAATCGGGTCCGCAGCCCGGACAGGGCGGCTCGCTGCTCGAGTTGTCGCAGGGCGGGCGCCAGCCGATCACCCTGCCGAACGGCGAGAAGAGGAGCTTCCTGCAGGACGGCGACAGCGTCGCGCTGCGCGCATACTGCGCGCGCGATGGTGCAGCGCGCATCGGCTTCGGCGATTGCGTCGCGACGGTGCTGGGCGCGTCGTGAGTGGCGCCTGGGCGGCGGCGGTCTATCATCCGCGCCGCAGGCACACTGCGACTTCCAACCACATCGAGGAGCGGCGATGACGACACGTACGACGAAGCTTTCGATCCGCAAACTGTCGGCCATCGCGCTCGCCGCGGCTGCACCCTTCGCGGCACAGGCGCAGACCGCGAGCGACGGCTGGCAATGGCAGGCGGCGATGTATGGCTACTTCCCGGCGCTCGGCGGGACGACCCAGTTTCCATCCGGCGCGAGCGGCCCCGATATCGACATCTCGGCCGACAAGCTGATCGAAAATCTGAAGTTCGCCTTCATGGCAACGCTGGGCGCGAAGAAGGGCCAATGGGGTTTCTGGACCGACGTCTTCTACACCGATGTCGGCAACTCCAAGAGCGGAACGCGGGACTTCGAAATCGCAGGCCACCCCCTGCCGGCCGACGTCAACGGCAACTTCAGTCTCGACGTGAAGACGACGCTGTGGACGCTCGCGGGGACCTACGAACTCGGCAAGTCCTCCACTTACACGCTCGATCTGCTGGCCGGGACGCGCCTGGCCGACATGAACCAGAACCTCGACTGGACGATCAACGGCGACATCTCGGGCATCCCGCTGCCCGGCCGCAGTGGAACCAAGACGCTGGACATCACGAACTGGGATGCGATCGTCGGCGTCAAGGGCATGGCCTACATCGGCAGCGGGCAGAAGTGGTTCCTGCCGTACTACGTCGATGTCGGTGCCGGCCAGTCGAAGCTGACCTGGCAGTTCAATGCCGGCATCGGCTATCAGTTCGGCTGGGGCGCTCTGGTCGCGTCGTGGCGCTACATCGACTACGAAATGAAGTCGGACGTGCCGATTCAGAGCCTGACCTTCAACGGCCCGCTGATCGGCGCCGTGTTCCGGTTCTGAGCCTGCACGGGGAGTGACGCAGTGGCGCGGCGTCGCCCGCGCCTCGCGATCAACCGACCACAAGACGCGGCGCGCCGCTCGTCGCGGCGACACTGCCGATGACGGCCGGCTGCGCGAAGCCGTGGCGCCCGAAGATCGCGAGCACGTCCTGCACCGCATCCGGCGTGCAGGAAACGAGCAGGCCGCCGCTCGTCTGCGGGTCGGTCAGCAGCGCCTTGTCCTCGGCGGCGAAGGATGCCGGCAGCACCACGTCGGCGCTGTAGCCGGCCCAGTTGCGGCTCGAGGCACCGGTGACGAAACCGCGGCTGGCGAGGTCGCGCACGCCGGACATCAGCGGGACCGATGCCCAGTCGATCCGCACCTCGCAGCGCGCGCCTCGTGCGATCTCGAGGGCGTGGCCGGCAAGGCCGAAGCCGGTCACGTCGGTCAACGCATGCACGCCGCGCAGGGCGGCGAGATCGGGTCCCGGCGTGTTGAGCTGCGTCGTCGTTGCGATCATCTGTGCGTAGCCGGCGGCATCGAGCGCGCCTTTCTTCAGCGCCGCCGACATGACGCCGACGCCCAGCGGCTTGCCGAGCACGAGCACGTC
>CAZVNC010000506.1:0-2387 GCA_964628305.1 uncultured Ideonella sp. | reverse complement strand
GATCGTGCGTCGCTCGTCGGTCATCCGCGCCGTGCTAGCGCGCCGCGGACGCGGCCGGTGCCGCCGACGCGACGCCCCCAGCCCCGCCCCGAGACAGACTCCAGACATAGGCGGCGAGGACGCGAATCTGATCGTCGCCGAGGCGGGTCTTCTGCGCCGGCATCGAGTTCTGCCAGCCGTTGGTGATGGTGCGCACGATCAGGTCCTCGCCCCAGCCGTGAAGCCAGATCCGGTCGGTCAGGTTCGGCGCACCGAGCGCCGTGTTGCCCTTGCCGTCGGCACCGTGACACGCCGCGCAGGCCACGAACTTGGGCTTGCCGAGCTGGGCCGCGATCTTGTCGTGCGGGCTGCCCGAGAGGCTCAACACGTAGTTGGCGACGTTGCGCACGTCCTCGGCCGAGCCGACCGCTTCGGCCATCGGCGGCATGACGCCCATGCGGCCGCCGGTGATCGTCGTGACGATGTCTTCGGGCGTGCCGCCCCACAGCCAATCGTTGTCGGTCAGGTTCGGAAAGCCGAGCGCGCCGCGCGCGTCCGAGCCATGACAGGTCGAGCAGTTGTTGGCGAACAGCCGCTCGCCGATCGCGTGCGCCTGCGGGTCGGCGGCGAGCTTCTCGATCGGCATCGCGTTGAAGCGCGCGAACATCGGCGCGAGTTCGGCCGCCGCGCGCTCGCGTTCGTTGTGATACTGACCGGCCGACGTCCAGCCGAGCGCCCCCGCCTTCGCGCCGAGGCCGGGGTAGAGCGCCAGATAGACCGCGGCGAAGACGACGGTGATCACGAACAGCCACATCCACCAGCGCGGCAGCGGGTTGTTCAGCTCGCGCAGATCGCCGTCCCAGACGTGGCCGGTCGTGTTGTCGCCGGCCATCACCTTGCGCCGACTGGCGAAGATCAGCAGCGCGAGGCAGCCGAGCAGCGAGACGACCGTCACGCCGCCGACGAACAGCGACCAGCCGAAATGGACGAAGTCACTCATGGCGGTCTCCGACGTTCGGCTCGTCGGCGAACGGCAGCATCGCCGCCTCTTCGAAGCCCTTCTGGTTGCGCTTGGACCAGGCCCAGACGACGATGCCGATGAAAGCAGCGAACGACAGCAGGGTCGTCGCGATGCGCAGATCGTTCACATCCATTGCGATCTCCCTTCTCGTCACTTGACCGCGGTGCCGAGCACCTGCAGATACGCGATCACCGCTTCGATCTCGGTCTTGCCCTCGACCTCCTTGCCGGCGTTGGCGATCTCCTCGTCGCTGTACGGCACGCCGAGCGTGCGCATCGCGCGCAGCCGCGGCGGCATGTCGGACGGATTGACCGTCGCCGCTGCCAGCCACGGGTAGGCCGGCATGTTCGATTCGGGCACCAGGTCGCGCGGGTTGATCAGGTGGATGCGGTGCCATTCGTCGCTGTAGCGGCCGCCGACGCGCGCCAGGTCCGGGCCGGTGCGCTTGCTGCCCCACTGGAACGGATGGTCGTAGACGAACTCGCCGGCCACCGAGAACGGGCCGTAGCGCAGCGTCTCGGAGCGAAACGGGCGGATCATCTGCGAGTGGCAGTTGTAGCAACCCTCGCGCTGGTAGATGTCGCGGCCCGCGAGCTGCAGCGCGGTATAGGGTTTCAGGCCCGGCACCGGCTCGGTCGTGCTGCGCTGGAAGTACAACGGGACGATCTCGACGATGCCGCCGATCGAGACGACGAGCAGGATCAGCACGATCATCAGGAAGTTGCTGGTCTCGATCCGCTCGTGGCCGACGGGGGCGTGTTCAGTGCTCATGCCGGACTCCTTCAGGCGGCCGCGACCGCGGGTTTCAACGCCGGCTGTGTGCCCGGGCCGCGCATCGTCATCGCGACGTTCCACGCCATCAGCAGCATGCCGCAGAGGTAGAGCAGCCCGCCCACCATGCGCACGACGTAGAACGGATAGGTCGCCTTCACGCTCTCGACGAAGCTGTAGACGAGCGTGCCGTCAGGATTGATCGCGCGCCACATCAGGCCCTGCATCACGCCTGCGATCCACATCGCCGCGATGTAGAGCACGACGCCGATGGTGGCGATCCAGAAGTGCGCCTCGATCGCACGCACGCTGTACATCTGCGTGCGCCCGACCATGCGCGGGATCAGGTAGTACAGGCTCCCCATCGTGATGAAGCCGACCCAGCCGAGCGCGCCCGAATGCACGTGGCCAATCGTCCAGTCCGTGTAGTGGCTGAGCGCGTTGACGGTCTTGATCGACATCATCGGCCCCTCGAAGGTGCTCATGCCGTAGAACGACAGGCTGACGATGAGGAACTTCAGGATCGGGTCGTCGCGCAGCTTGTGCCACGCGCCCGACAGCGTCATGATGCCGTTGATCATGCCGCCCCACGACGGTGCCAGCAGGATCAGCGAGA
>CAZVNC010000505.1:0-2394 GCA_964628305.1 uncultured Ideonella sp. | reverse complement strand
AAGGCTCGCGCAACTCGCGCGGCAAGCCGATCGTCAACATGTTCCCGCTGCAGCCCGGCGAGAAGGTCAACGTCGTGCTGCCGCTGACGGACGGTTTTCGCAGCTTCCCCGCCGATCACTACGTGATGATGGCGACCGCCGGCGGCCAGATCAAGAAGACGCCGCTCGACGAATTCAGCAATCCGCGCAAGGCCGGCATCATCGCCCTCACCCTGGGCGATGGCGACTATCTCGTCGGCGCCGCGCTCACCGACGGCAAGCACGACGTGATGCTGTTCAGCGACGGCGGCAAGGCGGTTCGCTTCGACGAGGCCGACGTGCCTTCGTACGGCCGCACCGCGGGCGGCGTGCGCGGCATGAAGCTCGATCCGGCGCAGAGCGTGATCGCGATGCTCGTCGCCGAAGACGAAACACAAAGCGTGCTGACCGCGACCGAGAACGGCTTCGGCAAGCGCACGAGCATCCTCGAGTACACGCGCCACGGCCGCGGCACGAAGGGCATGATCGCGATCCAGCAGACCGAGCGCAACGGCAAGGTCGTCGCCGCGACACTGGTGCGCGCCGAAGACGAGATCATGCTGATCGCCGACAACGGCGTGCTGGTGCGCACGCGCGTCTCCGAAATCCGCGAACTCGGGCGTGCGACGCAGGGCGTGACGCTGATGGCGCTCGACGCCGGTGCGCAGTTGATCGGCGTGCAGCGCATCGTCGAGAACGACGCCAACGCAGACCCCGCGACAGACTCGAACGGCGACGCCGACGACCCTTCCAACCCCGAGGAAAACTCTTGATGAAACGACTCTTCATTGCGGTGCTCTGCACCGTGGCCACGCTCGCCCATGCGCAGACGAAGAAGGAACTGGTGCAGAAGGTGCTGGCGCTGCAGCAGCCGATGATCGAGTCCATTTCACGCAACATCGCGGAACGCCCGGCGTTCCAGTTGATGCAGGTCTCCGGCCAGTTCATTCAGACCCAGGTGCCGGCCGACAAGCGCGAGGCGATGGGCAAGCAGGTCGAGACCGAGATCCGCAAGTTCGTCGACGATGCCGTGCCCGTGCTGCGCGAGCGCGCGCTCAAGCTCGCACCGTCCACGCTCGGCGCAACGATGGAAGAGAAGTTCACCGACGACGAACTCAAGCAGATGATCGCCTGGCTCGAATCGCCGGCCAACAAGAAGTTGCAACAAGTCGGGCCCGAGATGCAAAGCGCCTTCGCGCAGAAACTGACTGCCGAGGCCGCACCCCTGCTCGATCCGAAGCTGCAGGGCTTGCAGCAACGCCTGCGCTCGATGCTCGGCGTCCCGGACTCGAGCGCCGCTTCGTCGGCCCCGGCCAAGTCCGCCGCGTCGGCCGCCAAGCCGCGCAAGTAGGCGCTCGCGGCGCGCTGTCGAGGCACTGATGGCCGATCCGTCCGCCGCCGCGGGTCCGACGCTGCAATCGCTGCGCGCGCAGATCGACGCCCTCGATCTGAAGTTGCTCGCGACGCTCAACGAGCGCGCATCGCTCGCGCTCGCGGTCGGCGAACTGAAGAAGGCCGAGGGATCGATCGTCTTCAGGCCGGAACGCGAGGCGCAGGTGATCGACGGCCTCAAGCGCGCCAACCCCGGGCCGCTGCGCGCAGACAGCGTCGCGCCGATCTGGCGCGAGGTGATGTCGGCCTGCCGCGCGCTCGAGACGCCGACGCGGGTCGCCTTTCTGGGGCCGGCGGGCACGTTCAGCGAGGAGGCCGCACTCGGCTATTTCGGCTCGTCGATCGTGCGTCTGCCGTGCGCCAGCTTCGACGAGGTGCTGCACGCGACGCTCGCCGGCGCCGCCGACTTCGGCGTCGTGCCGGTCGAGAACTCGACCGAGGGCGTCGTTGCGCGCTCGCTCGATCTGTTCCTGACGACGCCGCTCTTCATCGTCGGCGAAACCAACCTCATCGTGCGCCACAACCTGTTGCGGCGCGAGAACTCGCTCGACGCCATCGCGGCGGTGTGCGCTCATCCGCAGGCTCTCGCCCAGTGCCACGGCTGGCTTGCGAACCACCTGCCGCACGCCGAGCGGCGGCCGGTTGCGAGCAACGCCGAGGGCGCGCGCATCGCGGCGGCCGACCCAACGCTGGCGGCGATCGCGAGCGAGCGCGCCGGCAGCGAGTTCGGACTGCACGTCGTCGCGCCGGCGATCCAGGACGATGCGCACAACCGGACGCGCTTCGCGATCCTCGCCGATCCGCAGCGCCACCCGCGGCCGTCGGCCTGCGGCCATGACTGCACGAGCCTCGTCGTCTCGGTGCCGAACCGGCCCGGTGCAGTGCACGACATGCTCGTCCCGCTCAAGCAGCACGGCGTCTCGATGACCCGCTTCGAGTCGCGCCCGGCGCGCTCGGGCCAGTGGGAGTACTACTTCTACATCG
>CAZVNC010000504.1:229-2402 GCA_964628305.1 uncultured Ideonella sp. | reverse complement strand
CCGACGAGGCGGCGATGCTGACCGGCTCGATCGGCATGCTGCCTTCGGCGTCGCTCGACGCCTCGGCCAAGGGCCTGTACGAGCCGAGCCACGGCAGCGCGCCCGACATCGCCGGCCAGGGCGTGGCCAATCCGCTGGCGACGATCCTGTCGGCGGCGATGATGCTGCGCTACAGCCTGAATCAGGCGGCGGCCGCCGATCGCATCGAGGCGGCGGTGAAGGACGTGCTCGGCCAGGGCCTGCGCACGGCCGACATCCACAGTGCGGGGACGGCGAAAGTCGGCACCGCGGCGATGGGGGACGCGGTGGTGGCGGCATTGAAACGCCAGGGCTGAACGACGACGGAATGCGAATCGCGCCCGCGCGCGAAGTGACTCTAGACTTGAATCGGAAGTGAGAGACGTATGGCGACGACTTTGGTGGGTTTGGTGGGCTGGCGCGGCATGGTCGGCTCGGTGTTGCTCGAGCGGATGCAGGCCGAGGGCGACTTCGCGCTGATCGAGCCGCTCTTCTTCAGCACCAGCAATGCCGGAGGCAAGGCGCCGGCGCACGCGAAGAACGAGGCGACGCTGCAGGACGCGCACGATCTGGCGGCGCTCGCGCGCTGCGACATCATCGTGACCGCGCAGGGCGGCGAGTACACGAAGAAGGTCCACCCGGCACTGCGCGCCGCCGGCTGGAAGGGCTACTGGATCGACGCCGCGAAGACGCTGCGGATGAATGACGACGCAGTCATCATCCTCGACCCGGTGAACCTGCCCGTGATCGACGCCGCGCTGGCGCGCGGCGTGCGCGACTACGCCGGCGGCAACTGCACCGTGAGCTGCATGCTGATGGGCGTGGGCGCCCTCTTCAAGGCCGACCTCGTCGAGTGGATGACGTGCACCACGTACCAGGCAGCGTCGGGCGGCGGCGCGCAGCACATGCGCGAGTTGCTGACGCAGTACGGCACGCTCAACGCCGAGGTGCGCGCCTTGCTCGACGACCCGGCGTCGGCGATCCTCGAGATCGACCGCCTCGTGATCGACAAGCAGCGCGCGCTCGGCGACGACGAGACAGCGCACTTCGGCGTTCCGCTCGGCGGCAGTCTGATCCCGTGGATCGACGCCGACCGCGGCGACGGCACCAGCCTCGAGGAATGGAAGGGCGGCGCCGAGACGAACAAGATCCTCGGCCGCGGTGCGCCGTTTCCGGCGCCCGCAGTGCCGATAGATTCGCTGTGCGTTCGGGTCGGTGCGATGCGCTGCCACAGCCAGGCGCTGACGATCAAGCTCAAGCGTGACCTGCCGCTGACCGATATCGAGTCCATGATCGCCAGTGACAACCCGTGGGTGAAGCTCGTGCCGAACACGCGCGACGCTTCGGTGCGGCAGCTCACGCCGGTTGCGGTGTCGGGCACGCTGGAGATTCCGGTCGGCCGGCTGCGCAAGATGGCGCTCGGGCCCCAGTATCTGGGTGCGTTCACGATCGGCGACCAGTTGCTGTGGGGTGCGGCCGAACCGCTGCGGCGCATGCTGCGCATCCTGCTCGATCGCTGAGGATGGATGGCACGAACGTTGCCTGGGCACAACGAGCGAACCCCGTATCGGGTTCTGCTTGTGACTGTTAGAAATGTCAGGCAATGCATGAGCTTGTCACCCTATCTGCCTGATGTTATTGTGATTTGTGGCGCAAAATCGGTGCTGTTTTCAGCTCACCCGTAGCTTCGGCGAATCAGAATGAAACGCTACGGACAGTTCTGCCTCACGGACGACCTGTACCTGCGGGAGGCGCTGCCCGCCCGTTCGATCGATAGGGAGATGCCTTGAAAAGTTCGTCGCTGATGCCGGGGCGCTTCGCCCTCTCGGGGGTTGCCGCGGCCGCCCTGTGTCTCTTCATGCCAAGTGCCTGGGCACTTGGGCTCGGGCCGCTGGTCGTCAAGTCGGCGCTCGGGGAAGGGCTGCGCGCCGAGATCGATGTCAGCAGCATGACGCCCGAAGAGGCGTCGAACCTGAAGATCAGGATCGCGAACCCCGAGGCCTACAGCGCCGCCGGCGTCGACTACAACAACATCCTGTCGGAGACGAAAGTCAGCTTGCAGCGCCGCGGCGACGGGAGACCGTATCTGCGGTTGACCAGCGACCGCGCGGTGCAGGAGCCGTTCGTCGACGTCATCCTCGAACTCAACTGGAAT
>CAZVNC010000504.1:0-219 GCA_964628305.1 uncultured Ideonella sp. | reverse complement strand
CACGCTGCTGTTCGACCCGCCCGTGACGCGCACCGCGCAGACGCCCGCCGCGCAACCCGCCACCGCGCCCGTCGTTTCGGCCGCGCCGACGCCGGCGCCGGCCGCACCGGCGCAGCCGCGCGTGGTCGCCAAGGCGCCGCAGCCGAGCCCGCCAGCGGCGCCGCAGCCGAGCCCAGCGGTGGCAGCGTCGCCTGCACCGCAAGCCAAGGCGGCGACACC
>CAZVNC010000503.1:0-2413 GCA_964628305.1 uncultured Ideonella sp. | reverse complement strand
CAGGCGCTCGTCGTCGCCGAGCGTTGCCGACGTGAAGACCCAGGCCTTCGGCGCGCGCGCCATCTGCTCGCGCAACGCGTCGCGAATGTCGAGCGGCGATTCGACGAGCCGCGCGTGGTGCGGGCCGAGGTCGATCCAGCGCACCGTGCCGGGCGCGGCGGCCTGCCCGAACTGCCGGGCGCGCGCCGCGAAATCGGCGCTGCGTTCGTGCAGCTTGGTGAGATCGGGCGCCGCTTCGGCGACCGCGCCCAGCGCTTCGGCGGCCGCCGCGAAGGCTTGCTCCGCGCCGGCCAGCGCGGCAATGAAGTCGCCCTTCGCGCAGCGTTCGTCCCAGCGCAGCTTGAAGGCGCCTCGAACCTCGCGCAGCGGGCCGACGGCGGCGATGCGCAGTTCGCGCGCCGCGCGGTCACAGGCGCTGGCTGTCGCGTGCCAATCGCGCAGGCCGCGCGCGTGCTGCAGCCCGGCGGCCAGCAGGTCGCGCGCGAGGTCGATGCCCTGCGCCGAGCCGAGCGTGGTGCCGAGAAATGCGACGCCCGCCTCGGCAAGCTGATGTGCCTCGTCGAAGATGGCGACGTCCACGCTCGGCAACAGTTCGGCGACGCCGGTGTCGCGCAGGCTCATGTCGGCGAAGAACAGATGGTGGTTGACGACGACCAGATCGGCCGCCATCGCCTCGCGCCGCGCCTTCATCACGTGGCAATCGCGGTATTGCGGGCATTCGGCGCCGAGGCAGTTCTCGCGCGTCGAGGTGACGAGCGGGATCAGGCTCGAGCGCTCGTCGAGGCCGTCGACTTCGGCCAGGTCGCCGCTTGCGGTCGTCCGCGCCCAGCGCTCGATGCGCGCCAGCGCGCGCACCGCCCAGCGGTCGGGCAACTGGGCCGATTCGCGCGCGAGCGTCAGGCGGTGCAGGCACAGATAGCTTGCGCGCCCCTTCAGCAGCGCGACCGTCACCGGCGCGTGCAGCGCATCGCGCAGGCGCGGCACGTCGCGCAGGAAAAGCTGATCCTGAAGGTTCTTGGTCGCGGTGCTGACGAGCGCGCGCGCGCCGGACAGCAGGGTCGGCACCAGGTAGGCAAAGGTCTTGCCGACGCCGGTGCCGGCTTCGACGACGAGTGCGCCGCGCGACTCGATCGCGGCGGCGACGGCTTGCGCCATTTCGAGCTGCACGCGGCGCGGCGTGTAGAGCGGATCGGCGCAGGCGAGCGCGCCGCCAGCCGCGAAGCTGGCGTCGACCGCGTGCTCGAGCGCGCTGCGCCCGGCCGGCGTCATGCCGGCTCTGGCGGTTCGATCTGGCTCTCGAGACGGGCGATCTGATCGCGCAGCAGCAGGCGGCGTTTCTTCAGCCGCTGCAGCGCGAGTTCGTCTTCCGGGACCTCGGCAATCGCGTGGTCGATCAGGTTGTTCAGATCGGCATGCTCGATGCGGAGTTCGATCAGTCGACGATGCGGTGAATGCAGGTTGTCTTCCATCGATTCGCGGGGGTCCAACGGCTCCGGGAGTGGGCGCATTGCGATTATCCTTGATGCCCATGCCTGCCGACACTCTTGATGCCGCTTTCGCCCGCCCCTGACACGCCGCGGACGCCGGCCGCGACCGATGCCGGCTTTCGCCTGCTCGCCGCGACCGGCATTCATCGCGGCGACCGCGCCTACCAGCAAGACCAGGTCCAGATCCTCGGCCACGCGCACGTCGCAGGCTGCGTGCTTGCCGTGCTGGCCGACGGCATGGGCGGCAAGAGCGGCGGGCGCAAGGCGGCCGACCAGGTCATCCTCACCGCGCAGCAGCTCTTCGAGCGCTACGCGCCCAGGCGCGACGATGCCAGGGGCCTGCTCGAGCAGATCGTGATGGAAGCGCATTTGATGATCAAGCTGACGGCGATCACCTCCGAAGAGGAGCCGCACAGCACGGCCGCGGCCTTCCTGGTCGGCCCGACCCGCAGTTGCGACATCATCCACGCAGGCGATTCGCGCATCTACCACTTCCGCGGCGCGGAGATGGTGAGCCGCACGATCGACCACTCCTACGTCCAGCGCCTGGTCGACGAGGGAACGATCGCCGAGGCCGACGCCAACGCGCACGCCCAGTCCAACCTGCTGACCGGCTGCCTCGGCACCCAGCAGGACCCGCCGCTCGCCGTCAAGCGCATCGACGAGCTCGAGTTCGGCGACAGCCTGCTCGCCTGCAGCGACGGCCTGTGGCACTACTTCACGCCGCGCGAGCTCGGTGCGATCGTGAATACGCTGGCGCCGCGCGAGGCCAGCGAAATGCTGATTGCCAAGGCGCGCCAGCGCGCGCGCGGCAGCGGCGACAACGTTTCGCTCGCGCTGGTGCGCGTCGAGGCGCTCGGCGCCTGAGCCGGCGGCGCTGACGCGGATCGGCGCTCAGCCCGGCGCCGACGCGGCCGCTGGAGTGG
>CAZVNC010000502.1:0-2419 GCA_964628305.1 uncultured Ideonella sp. | reverse complement strand
CGTCGATCGCCATCTGCTTGCCCGGCATCGCGTCGAGCGTGAAGCGCGCGCCGACCTCGGCGATGCGTTCGGCGCCCTTGGTGACGACGATGAAGTTGATCACCACCAGGATGGCGAAGACGATCAGCCCGACCGCGAAGTTGCCGCCGATCAGGAAGTGGCCGAACGACTCGATCACCTTGCCCGCCGCCGCCGTGCCGGTGTGGCCTTCGAGCAGCACGATGCGCGTCGAGGCGACGTTGAGCGACAGCCGCAGCAGCGTCGTGAGCAGGATCACCGCCGGAAAGGCCGAGAAGTCGAGCGGCTTGACCATGTAGGCCGCCATCAGCATCACCATCAGCGCGGTCGCGATGTTGAAGGTGAACAGCAGGTCGAGCGCGAACGCCGGCAATGGCAGCACCATCATCGACAGCACGAGGATGATGAAGACCGGCGCCATCAGCGCCTTGATCGCGTTCGCGTTCGGGCCGAGCCAGCCCTGCAGGCGTTGCATCACGAGGTTCATGCGGCGTCACCCTCGTCGTGCCGGCCGTGGTGGGGGTCGAGTGCGGTCGGCACGTCGATCGCCGGCAGCTCGCCCGGCATCGGCGCTCTGCCCTGCATCGCCGCGCGCAACTGGTAGACATAGGCGAGGACCTGGGCGACGGCGGCAAACAGCGCGGCCGGGATTTCGCGGTCGATCTCGCCATGCGCATAGAGCGCACGCGCCAGCACCGGCGCCTGCAGCACCGGCACGGCGGCACCCTTCGCTGTGTCGCGGATCCGCATCGCGAGCAGGTCCGCCCCCTTGGCGACGACGCGCGGCGCGCCCATGCTCGCCTCGTCGTACTTGAGCGCGACCGCATAGTGGGTCGGGTTCATGACGACCAGGTCGGCCTTCGGGACGGCGGCGATCATGCGGCGATTGGCCATCTCGCGCATGCGCGCCTTGACCTTGCTTTTGACCTCGACGTTGCCCTCGAGCTCCTTGTGTTCCTGCTTCAGCTCCTGACGGCTCATCTTCAGGCGCGAGCGGTGCCGAAAGCGTTGCCACGGCACATCGACGAGCGCGAACACGCCCAGCAGCAGCACGAGCAGCAGCAGCCCGGTCGTGAGCGTGCTGCCGACGTGCGACAGCGCCGCCGGCAGCGCCAGGCCGAGCGCGGCGCCGAAATCCGCCAGATGCGAGCGCAGATAGATCGCGCCGATGCCGACCAGCAGCACCGCAAGCGCGCTGGCCTTGGCGGTATCGACGAGTTGCTGCTTGGAGGCGATGCGCTTGATGCCGGCGAGCGGATTCAGCGTCTCGAACTTGAATCTGAGCGGCTTGAAACTCCAGACCCAGCCGCCGGATATCGCGGCGCCTGCGGCGGCGACGAGCGCGAGCAGCACGCCGAGCGGCACGATGACGAGCAACAGCGAGGGCGCCAGCGCGGCGAGCCGCTCGGCCATCGAGCCGGGCTCGATGACGGTGTGCAGATCGAAGTGCAAGGCGCTGCGCACCATCTGCGAAAGCAGATCGGCAAGCGTCGGCGCCATGACGACGAGCGCGGCGCCGCCGGCCGCGATCGCCGCGAAATGGCCGAGGTCGCGCGAGCGCGCAACCTGCCCGTCCTCGCGCGCCTTGTCCAGCTTGCGCTGCGAGGCGGGAAGGTTGCGGTCCTGTGCGTCTTGGTCGGCCATGTGAACAATGCAGCGCCCTGTGCGTGGGCGATGTCATTGTTCCCGCCGGGAGCCGAAACCTGAGGCCGATAAGACGGGGTTTGCTGGCCCTGTTCCGCGCGGCGATCGGTAGCGCGATCGAACTTTGATCGGCGACAAACCGTGGTGGCCTGCCTGAGGGCAACTACCGACCTCATGTGAACGCCAGCGCCACAGAATCAGGTCGCTGGTCGATCAGAGCGCGGGCCTCATTGCAAGGAGATGGAGCAAGTCATGCTCGGTGCCAGATTAACCATGGCACAAGGCGCACTAGGGATGGTATGGCTTGCGTGCCTCTTGCCTGCATCGGCCAACGTTTCCCTGCCGATAAAACACGCCGCCGAGAACCCGCCGGCATCCCCTGTGTCGCAGCTGGATCGAGTTTTGGTCGAGGGAAAGGCATCGCGTGATCTGCCGCCCATTGTCGACTACACACCCCGCCAGAGCAGCGGTGGCGGCGGCGGTGGCGGTGGCGGCGCAGCCAACACACCCAAGAATCCCTCGGACCCGCAAGTTGCCGATCCCCCAGCGGACAACAACACCAAGACAGGCTGCTCCAGCGACAGTGCGGCTCCGCAGACGACCCCGACGACGCGCAATCCCGTCATCATCGCCACCGGCGAGAAGATCAAGACAGAGGACGACTTCGACGCCGGCAGCGACTACGGCTTGTCGCACAGCCGAACCTATCGCAGCTTCGGTGCGGGCGGGACGATGTTCGGCGCCAAGTGGTTCTCGA
>CAZVNC010000501.1:0-2430 GCA_964628305.1 uncultured Ideonella sp. | reverse complement strand
TCTTGAAGGTCAGGTAGACCGAGCCGCGGTCCTTCAGCAGCGTGGTGAAGCCGTTTTGCGCGGTGACCATCGTGCCGTTGTCCTTGGTGCGGCCGAAGTAGTCGATGTACTTCAGGTCGATGCGGTACTTCTGGTACACGTCGGCACCCAGGCCGATGGCGTAGTTGCCATTGCCCTGGTTGCCGCCGAAGATCGTCGGCGCGTTGCCGGAAAGACCCACGTACACGGCCATCGGCGCCGACAGGTCGACACCGGGGAAGACCTGGTACCAAGTCGGCGTGAACGCGGCCGACATGCCGAAGTAGTTGCGCGTGACGCAACCGTCCCACTTGTCCTTGTTGGCGCATGGCGCATAGCCCAGACCGTTGAACAGGTTGGCGCCGCTCTCGACCGACACCAGATGCGCCCAGACCAGTTCGGTGGCCCAGGTCGCAGCGTCGAACGCGGCGGTCTTCGGAATCACGCCGAGCAGATTGACGAGGCCGTTGGCCGTATTGCCGCGCGGGCCGGCGGTTTCACCGCCCGGCAGCACGCCGGCGGCCGCGGCATTGCCGAGAATCTGCGCGAACAGCGGCGTGTTGTGGCGGTAGGACAGCTCGGCGCCGACGCTCACGCCGCCGATGTTCTTTGCCAGGCTCAGACCGTACAGGCTGACGTTGTCGGGGTAGATCAGGTTGTACTGGCTGGTGTTGGGGCCGACCTTGGTCAGCAGCACCTGCGGCAGCTTGTCGGAGTAGTTGCGGTAGTAGGCGCCGAGCGTGCCGTCCAGCCACTCGGGGCTCCAGCGCGCGCCGATACCCCAGTCGCCGTGGTTGTCCGGCGCCAGATCGCCGCCGTTGGTCGCGAAGCCGAGCGGGCCGAGGAACTGGCGCTGCGGGCCGCGAAACGCGAAGTCCACCGGGCCGAGGAAGGTGCCGCCTTCGGGGTAACGGAACGACTCCCACTCGAAGTAGTACTGCGCCATCAGCGTCAGTTCGTCGGTCAGCGCGGCCTGCGCAGACACCTGGGCCAGCGGGCGAAACAGCTCCTTCGCCTCGGCGCCCGGCGTCGCGAAGCCCTTTTGCAGATCGAGCGGGTTCTGCGCATAGGCGATGCTGTTCAGGTTGCCGTTGACGAACAGCGACTCGCCCCAGTATTGCGCGAGCCGGCCGAGCTTGACGGTGAGCGGTACCGTGCCGAGGTCGAAGCGGCCGAAGACGAAGGCGTCGAGCAGTTCGGCATCCGGGCCGCGGTACAGATCGCGCGTGTAGTCGGTGTAGCGGTTGTTTTCGTAGCTCGCGATGCCGGCGTACAGCGGGTTCGAGCGGCCGTAGTCGCCGTAGGCGGCGTCGTACCAGAACTGCGCGCTGACGCGGCCGCCGAAGCGCTTTTGCCAGACGACGTCGAGCTCGGTGAGCCAGTCCAGGCGTTGGGCCACCATGTCGCCGCGGTCGAAGCTGTAGGTGCCCTCGTCGTAGAGCTGGTTGTTGCCGATGAGGTCGTTGCGCCCCTCGACGCGCATGCCGAGGTTCAGGCGTGGCGTGTTGTCCCAGCGCACCGTCAGATCGGGGTTGCCGGTGTTGAACTCGAAGGCCTGAGCCGGCGCGGCGGCGAGGACGATGGCGGCGCCGGCAGCAAGTGCGAGGGCCGATCGGGTGAAGGGGGCGTGGGTGATGTTCTTCATGGTTTGCGTCGTTCGTTCGGGGTTGCGCCGCGCTGCGGCGCCTTCGGGTCGATCGGCTGGCGCGCAGGCAGCAGCGAGGGTGTCGGAATTCTGCGAGGCGGGGCGTTCATCCGGCCCCCTCGCGTGTGGGGGGCGTCAGTTCGCCGCGGTGTTGACGATGCGCGAGAACAACTGGCGGTAGGCGCGGTCGACGTTGCCGCGCAGTTGCAGATCGCGGTTCTCCTGGAACGCGCGGTCGATCTCCACCCAGTCGGCCTCGCTCAGGTGCTGCGCTGCCGCCGGCAGGATCACGCTCTCCTCGCGGCCCATGTGGTCCCACAGGAAGCTGGCGTAGGCCTGCACCGCCTCCTCGAGCGCGGCGGTCGCGGCGCGCGCCGTCTCGGCGTCGTCGCAGCGCTGGAGCTTGCGCACCAGCTTGGCCAGTTCGGCGACCATCTCCTCGTCGCGCTGGTGCTGACGCCCGAGCTCGTCGAGCTCGGCGTCGAACGCGTCGCTGCGCTCGCGCAGCCGCTTGAACAGATGCTGCTCCTCCTTCGGATGATGCAGCGCGACCGGGAAGTCCTGCAGGTAGCGCACGATGGCGTGCATCTGCTGCGCGTCGGCGCCTGTGCCAGCGCGGCGCGCTGCGGCGAGCGTGCGCATCCAGGCGTGCATCACCGCGGCGAGCGAGCGGTGTTCGTCGCGGACGATGCCGATCGCGTGCGCCGGTGGCTTCGGATCGCCGGTGGCCGACACCAGCACCGGTAGTCCGGCGTTCATCAGCACCG
>CAZVNC010000500.1:0-2431 GCA_964628305.1 uncultured Ideonella sp. | reverse complement strand
GGCACGGGCGGCAAGCCGGCCACGCTCGAAACCGGCGCCGTGGTCCGCGTGCGCGATCCGCTGGCCGAATTCCTCGGCGCCGCGCCGGGGGGCGTCCTCGAGTACGGCTACGCCGACGTCGTCAAACTCGCGGGCCACTCGTGCCCGACGGTCGCGTCTGCCTACCTGTTGGCGCGTGCCGCCTTTCGCGCGCTCTATCCCGACTCGCTGCCGGTGCGCGGCGGCATCAGCGTCGAGCTGCGCGAAGACGCGTTGGAGGGCGTGACGGGGGTGATCGCCAACGTCCTGACGCTGCTGACCGGCGCGACGGTCGATACCGGCTTCAAAGGTCTGGCCGGCCGCTTCGACCGGCGCCGGCTGCTCGCCTTCGACGTTGATTTGCCGGGCCAGATCCGCTTCACGCGGCTGGACACCAGCGCCTCGGTCGTCGTCAGCGCGCACCTCCAGCACGTGCCGGGCGACGCCCGCGTGTCGGTGTTGATGCCGCGCTGCCTGACGGGCGTCGCGAGCGCCGACGAGCAGCAACTCTTTCACACGATCTGGCAGGAGCGCGTGCGCAAGCTGCTGCTGGAGTATGCCGACGACCAGCAGGTCATTGACGTGCAAGGCGTCGCCGCCGCTGTCCCGGCGACTGCGTAGCGAACCGCGATCACCCGGGCTCGCGGCTGAGCGGCGTAGCGCAAGGCGTCGAATGCGATCTGCCGTCCCTCGAATTCCTGGGACGGCACAAGCGCATCCGGCGTCGTTCGCGATCGGAGAGATTGCCTCTGATCAGTTGTCGAGCTTGATCTTCGTCGCGCGGTAGACGGTGCCGTTCGCGCCCGCCTCAGCCACGGCCTCGACCTCGACGATGCTGCCATTCAGGGTCGTGCCGCTCAGGCCGTCATCGAACTCGGTGCGCGTGTCGTAGGTCACGGTCGCGCCCTTGACGCTGAAGCTGCCGCTGCTCGCGGCGCACTCGATGCAGGTGGCCGAGCCCTTGAACTCGAATTCGGGCAGTCCGCTCGAAACCTCGTCGTCGTTGCCGTCGCCGTTGTCGTCGTGCGATTCGAACTTGATCCCCGTCGCGACCATCACGCCGTTGTCGATGCTGCCCTTGACCTCGATGCGCACGCCGTTCTTCAGGTCGGCGGCGACGCCGTCCTCGTAGGCGACGTTGCTCGCCAGCCGCACCGCGTATCCGGCGACGGTCAAGGTGCCGGCGCTTGCGTCGAAGCCGCTGACGTAGCCTTCGATCTCGGCTTCGGCGGTCGACGGCAGGTCGTCGTACGACGCGCTGCGCAGCTTCACGCGCTGTGCAAGGTAGCGGCCGTCGGATTGCAGGGTCGGATTCAGCCGCACGCTCACCGAAGAGCCTTCGACCGGCGTGCCGTCGAACTGCGTCGCGCCGTCGGTCCGGATCGCGACGCCGCGCACCGCGAAGGTGCTGCCCGACGACGAACTGAGCAGCCCGACGACCGGCCCGCGCAGCCGGTACTCGCCGCCGCTGGCGATGTAGGCGGCCTCGCTCGCCGCCTCGCGCTGCACATGCGTCGCGACGATCCGGCCCGCGCTGTCGGGCAGGCCGTGCACCTCGACCACGTTGCCGGGGGCGAGCGACGCAACGCCGGCGATGTCTGCGTAGACCGTCGTCGAGGTCGTCCGCACCGTGACGCCGAAGACGCTGAAGGTTCCGGCGGCGGCGTCGACCGCGGTTACCGGTCCCTTGAGCTCGGCGCCGTAGGCAATCTGGGTTGCGGTGCGCACCGTGCCGTCATCGCTGCCCGTGACCTCGACCATCATGCCCACGCGCAGCGGGTTGTCGTCGCTGCCCAGGATCGTGACCTTGCCGTCGTCGTCGACCAGCCGCGCGCCAACGTCGTCGTAGCGCACGCCGTTGACGAAGACCGAGCCGAAGCCGGTGACGGTGCCGACGCTGAACGATCCGGTGCCGCCGGTGCCGACGCCGGCGATGCCGCCGCCTCCGCCGCCGCAGGCGAGCAGCAGTGCCGCAGTAGACAGGGTGCAAACGGCGCGCAGCAGGCGGCGCGGGGCAGTCAGCGGCGCGATGTCGGCAAGCGTAGTTGGGGTGCTCATGAGTGGTCTCTTTTGTGTGGGGGGGTGGACGGCGGTTGGTCGGTGGTCCGGATGGCCGCGTCATCCGGCGTCGTGCCCGGGGTCTCGGGCATGCGTTCGCTGTAGCTGAACAGGCCGATGCGCAGGCGCTGGTCCTGCGCGCGGCCGGCGGCGCGATCGGCTTCGATCGCGGCTTCGAGTTGCGGCACGAGCGCGGCGGCGAGCGCGCGCCACTGCGCGGTTATCGTCGTCCGCGTCGCCGCGAGCGACTGCGCCGAAAGCTCGTCGGCGAAGACCGCCTGCTCGAAGTGCCTGCGGCCATCGCCGAGCACGTTGGCCACCGCGGCGCTCAAATGGTCGCCGACGTTGTCGCCGA
>CAZVNC010000499.1:0-2432 GCA_964628305.1 uncultured Ideonella sp. | reverse complement strand
AGCGCGAGAGCGCGCGCGATGTCGAAGCCCTCGCGTGCGATGCGCTGATCGTGGCGCAGCCGGCGCGCGACCGGATCGGTCAGCGCGGCATGCGCAAACAGCAACTGGCGCGCCGCGAAGGAACTCGGGTTGTCGGCAGGCACGTCGGTGCGGGCGCGAAAGAACGTGATCTGAAAGCCGAACGGGTCGCCCGCGCCGGGCACGTCGAGTGTGCCGGTGACGTACCACCATTCGATCCGCAACTCCGGGTGCGCGCCGAAGTCGCGCGGCAGCGTGATCGGTACGCCGGGTCGCGCGTCGGCCTGGGCCGCCGCGGCGCGCAGTGCGGCGAGCGCGGCGAGCGACGCGAGGAACGTGCGGCGCGCGAATCTCACCAATCCTCCTTCACCGCCAGCGCCATGTCGCCCGCGGCGAGCGCGCGCGACGCGAGCCAGACCGTAGCAACGCCGGCAGCGAGCACCGCGCCGCACAGCAGCGCAAGGCGCGCGCCAGGCAGCGCCAGCTCCATCGTCCAGTGAAAGCTCTGCGGATTGACGACCTTCACGAGAATCACGCTCACCGCCAGGCCGAGCACCAGCCCGAGCAGCGTGCCGGACGCCGTCCACACCGCGCCCTCGGCGCTGACGACGGCGACGATCTGGCGCCGCGTCAGGCCGAGGTGGGACAACAGGCCGAACTCCTTGCGCCGCGCCAGCACCTGCGCCGAGAAGCTGGCCGCGATGCCGACGAGGCCGATGCCGATCGCCACCGCCTGCAGCCAGGTCGTGACGGCGAAGCTGCGGTCGAAGATGCGCAGCGAGACGGCGCGGATCTCGCCGGTTGTTGCGAACTCGATCGGCGCGCCGGCGGCGAGCGCGGTGATCGCGTGTTGCACCGTTGCCATGTCGGCGCCCGGCGCGAGCCAGACCGCGAGGCTGTTGACGCGCGTGTCGCCGGTGAGCGTGCGGTAGTCGATCGTGTCGAGCGCGAGCGTGCCCTGCTGGCGCGCGTAGTCGCGCCACACGCCGCGCACGTAGAGCGGCTGCACGCGGCCGTCCGGCAGCGGCAGCTCGAACGTCGATCCCGGCGTCGCGCCGTACAGGCTCTGCATCGCTTCGCTGACGTAGACCGCGATCGTGCCCGGCCGCGCAGGGACGAGATCGCCGACGAGCGGGAGCGACGCCGCGGGGTCTTGCAGCGGCCGCGAGATCAGCGCCACTGCTGGCTGCGCCGGTGCCAGTTGGACCTGTGTGACGCGCTGCGCCTCGCTGCGCTCGATGCCGGCGATGCGCGCGACGCCGTCCACGAACGACGGCGCGAGAAACGCGTTCTCGCTGCTTGCGGCACCACCCGTTGCGGCGCGCACGTAGAGCGCGGCCGGCAGCACGGCGTCGAGCCAGCGCGTCATCGAATCGCGAAAGCTCGCGACCATCACGGTCAGCGCGACGGCGAGCGCCAGGCTCGCGACGACACCGGCGACGGCGATCGTCGCGACATCCCTTTCGCGCCGCGCGCGCTCGATCGCGAGCAGCGGCAGGGCGCTCTTCGGCGGATCGATCGCGCGCAGCAGCAGCGCGACCATCGCCGGGACGCAGGCGATGCCGCCGAGCAGCACGCAGCCGACCGCCGCATACGCACCCAGCGGCAGGCCGCCGAGCGGCGGTGCAAAGGCGAGCAGCGTGCCCACCGTGAGCAGCACCGGGGCGATCCACGGCCGGGCCGGCCCGACCGCGGCGAGCGCGACGCCCTTCAAGGCCTGCGCCGGTGCGAGGCGCTGTGCCGTGCGCGCCGGCAGCCCGCCGCCGGCGACCGCTGCGGCGACGCCGAGGGCGCCGTAGACGAGCGCGGCCAGGAGGCTGAACTGCAGCGGCGCGGTGGCGCCGCCGGTCGCTTCGAAGTAGCCCGCGCCCAGATCGCCCGCCAGCCAGCGCAGCGCGAACGCGGCGAGCGCCGTGCCCAGCACAAGGCCGAGGATGCTGCCGGCCAGCCCGAGCAGCGCGCATTCGGCGACGACGAGGCGCAGCCGCTCGCCGCCCGTCATGCCGAGCACGCCGAGCAGCGCGAACTGCGGCGTGCGCCGCGCGACCGACAGCGACAACACCGAGAAGACGAGGAAGGCGCCGGTGAAGAGGGCGACGAGCGCGAGCACCGTCAGGTTCACGCGGTAGGAGCGCGAGACGTTGGCAAGGCGCTCGGTCGCCGCGTCCGGCGCGACGGCGTGCAGCGGCAGTGCGAGATCGCGCAGCACCGCGTCGCGATTCGCGCCGGGCGCAAGCCGCACGTCGATCCGGCTCAGCTTGCCGACCAGGCCGAAGTGCGACTGCGCGCCGGCAATGTCGATCAGTGCGAGCGGCGGGCCGGGAGCGGCGATTGTCCCTGCGTCGCGCAGCCTTTGCATGCTGCCGGTGCCGGGCGGTTGCAGCGTGAGTTCGCTGCTCGCGCGCGCCGCGGAC
>CAZVNC010000498.1:0-2441 GCA_964628305.1 uncultured Ideonella sp. | reverse complement strand
CCGTGCTGCGCCAGGCAGCCGAAGAGATGCTCGACTGGCACGGCTCGGGCATGTCCGTAATGGAGATGAGCCACCGCGGCAAGGAGTTCATCTCGATTCATGCCGAGGCCGAGGCGCTGCTGCGCGAACTGCTCGCGATCCCGGCCAGCTACAAGGTCCTCTTCGTGCAGGGCGGCGCGATCGGCGAGAACGCGATCGTGCCGATGAACCTGCTTCGCGGCAAGACCGGTGCCGACTACGTCAACACCGGCGAGTGGTCGAAGAAGTCGATCAAGGAAGCGAAGAAGTACTGCAACGTGAACGTCGCCGCGTCGTCCGAGGCGAACGGCTTCACGAGCATTCCGCCGCGCGGCGAGTGGAAGCTCGACCCGAACGCGGCCTATGTCCACATCTGCTCGAACGAGACGATAGGCGGCGTCGAGTACCACTGGACGCCGGATGTGGGCGACGTGCCGCTCGTCGCCGACATGTCGTCGAACATCCTGTCGCAGCCGATTGATGTCTCGAAGTACGGCCTGATCTACGGCGGCGCGCAAAAGAACATCGGCCCCGCCGGCCTGACGATCGTCATCGTGCGCGAAGACCTGCTCGGCAAGGCGCTTGCGATCACGCCGTCGGCGTTCGACTACGCACAGCAGGCGGCGAACGACTCGATGCTCAACACGCCGCCCACCTACGGCATCTACATCGCCGGGCTCGTCTTCAACTGGATCAAGGCGCAAGGCGGGCTGGCCGCGATGCAGGAGCACAACCGCACGAAGGCGGCGCTGCTCTACGACTATCTCGACGCAACGCCGTTCTATTCGAACCCGGTCGCGAAGGTGGACCGTTCGCAGATGAACGTGCCGTTCAAGCTGAAGGATGCAGCGCTCGACGACGCCTTCCTGAAGGGCGCGCAGGCCAGGGGCATGCTGCAGCTCAAGGGCCACCGTTCGGTCGGCGGCATGCGGGCGTCGATCTACAACGCGATGCCGATCGAAGGCGTACGCGCGCTCGTCGCCTACATGAAGGAATTCGAGGCCGCGCATGGCTGAGCCATTCAAGGTTCTGGTGCTCAACGCCGTCTCCGCCAACGGCCTCGCGCGCCTTCCCGCCAATCGCTACACGACGGCCAAGGACGTCGCCGAGCCCGACGCGATCCTGCTGCGCTCGGCCGACCTGCATGCGGCGCCGATCGCGCGCAGCGTGCTGGCGATCGGCCGCGCCGGCGCCGGCACCAACAACATCCCGGTCGCGGCGATGAGCCAGCGCGGCGTGCCGGTCTTCAATACGCCGGGTGCGAACGCGAACGCGGTGAAGGAGCTGGTGCTCGCCGGCATGCTGATCGCGGCGCGCAACATCGCACCCGCGCTGCGCTTCGTCGCCGCCCTCGATGCCGGCGCGCCGGACATGGACAAGACGGTCGAGAACGGCAAGAAGGCATTTGCCGGCCACGAGCTTGCCGGCCAGACGCTAGGCATCATCGGCCTCGGCAAGATCGGCTGCCTGGTCGCCGACGCCGCGATCAAGCTCGGCATGAACGTGCTCGGCTTCGACCCCGAGATCACGGTCGACGCCGCCTGGAGCCTGCCGTCGCAGGTGAAGAAAGCGGCGAGCGTTGCCGAAGTCCTGAAGCAGGCGCAGTTCACGACGCTGCACGTGCCGCTGGTCGCCGCGACGCGCGATCTGGTGAACGCGAAGAACCTTGCCCTGCTGCACCCGGGCAGCGTGCTGCTGAACTTCTCGCGCGAAGGCGTCGTCAACGAGGCCGCGGTGCTCGCGTCGCTCGAAGCGAAGCAGCTCGGCTGCTACGTGTGCGACTTCCCGAGCGCGGCCATCAACGGCCACGAGCGGGTCGTCGCGCTGCCGCACCTGGGCGCGTCGACGCGCGAGGCGGAGGAGAACTGCGCCGTGATGGTCGTCGACCAGCTGCGCGACTTCCTCGAGCACGGCAACATCACGAACGCGGTGAACTTCCCGAACGTCGCGATGGAGCGCGAGTCGGCGCACCGGGTCGCGATCGCGAACGCGAACGTGCCCAACATGCTCGGCCAGATTTCGACCGCGATGGCGAAAGCGGGGCTCAACATCCACAACATGGTCAACAAGTCGCGCGGCGACATGGCCTACACGCTGGTCGACTTCGACAGCGCGGTCGACGACGCGACGATCCGCTCGATCGCGTCGATCGACGGCGTGCTGTCGGTGCGGGCCATTCCCGCTCCCTGAGCCGCCGCTCGCTACGCCGCTCGCCTGGGACCCCGAACGCCGCCCTCAGCACGGAGCGATCCTTGAAGATCCACTACAGCGTCACGTCGCCGTTCGTCCGCAAGTGCCTCGTCGCCGCGCACGAGCTCGGCCTGCGCGATCGGATCGAGCTCGTCGATGCGGCCGCGCACCCGGTCGCCCGCGACCGGGCCCTCGTCGCGGTCAACCCGCTCGGGCAGGTGCCGACGCTCGTC
>CAZVNC010000497.1:0-2441 GCA_964628305.1 uncultured Ideonella sp. | reverse complement strand
CGGCTTGCTCGGGCCGCTGTACCAGTCGAGCCAGCCGGGCGTCTTCACGAACGGTGCGGCGGTCGTCAAATGTGCGCTCCTTCGAACGGCATTCCGGCGTACTGCTCGGCGACGCTCGCGTGGGCGTGGTGCGAGGTCGCGAGGAAGTGCAGCTCGGCTTCCTGCGCGCGCTGGTCGAAGTCGCTCGTGTCCGGGAAGCGGTGCATCAGGTTCGTCAGCCACCACGAGAAGCGCACCGAGCTCCAGACGCGGCGCAGCGCCATGTCGCTGTAGCTGTCGAGCATCGCGTCCGAGCCGTGGTTGAAGTGGCTGGCCAGGGCGCGCGACAGATAGAACACGTCGGACACCGCGAGGTTGAGCCCCTTGGCGCCCGTCGGCGGCACGATGTGCGCCGCGTCGCCGGCGAGGAACAGCCGGCCGTAGCGCATCGGCTCGGTGACGAAGCTGCGCAGCGGCGCGATCGACTTCTCGATCGACGGCCCGGTCACGATCGCGTCGGCGATCTCCCTCGGGTAGCGTGCCTTCAGCTCCACCCAGAAGCGGTCGTCCGGCCAGTCCTCGATGCGGTTGTCGAGCGGCACCTGGATGTAGTAGCGGCTGAGCATCGAATGGCGCATCGAGGCGAGTGCGAAGCCGCGCGGGTGGTTGGCGTAGGTCAGGTGCTCGATCGGCGGCGTCTCGGACAGCACGCCGAGCCAGCCGAACGGAAAGACCTTCTCGTAGAACTTCTGCTTGTCGGCAGGGATGACGGTGCGCGACACGCCGAGCTTGCCGTCGCAGCCGGCGACGAAATCGCAGTCGAGCCGCAGGCTCTCGCCGCGATGCTTGAAGGTGACGTAGGGATGGTCGGTCGTCACGTCCATCGGCATGACGTCGGTCGCCTCGTCGAGCACGATCGCCTTGCGGCGGTCGGCGGCGGCGAACAAGTCCTCCTGCACCTGCGTCTGGCCGTAGGTCGTGAAGCGCTTGCCGGCCTCCTTGTAGCAGTCGATGAAGAAGCTGTCGCGCCCGGCCCAGACGAGCTGCGCGCCGTCGTGCACATGGCCCTCGCGCAACAAGCGCTCACCGACGCCGTTCTCGCACAGCACATTGACGGAGCCCTCTTCGAGCACGCCGGCGCGGATGCGGCCGAGCACGTAGGCGCGGCTGCGCCGCTCGAGGACGACGCTTTCGATGCCGTTCTTGTGCAGGATTTCCGACAGCAGCAGCCCGGCCGGGCCGCCGCCGATGATCGCGACTTGAGTCTTCATTTCAGGGTGTCCTCCGGTTCGGGCCTGGGTTTCGTGGCCAAGATGCGATCGGCCTCGGTGCGCCAGTCGGCGCTGCGCGCGAAGCCGGCCGCGCCGCGCGTGCCGAACACGCCGGCGTCGGCCAGATAGGCGATCCAGGCCTGGCGCGCCGCGGTGCCGCTGGCCGACCAAGGCGTGAGGCCGATCTCGCGCACCGTCGCGGCCACCTCGCGCACCTCTTCGGCGCGCCTGCGGCCGTGCTCGATGACGCGCTGGAAGAAGTACGCGCCCTGGCGCTCCCAATCGATGCCCGGGAAGGTCTCCTGCAGCGAGGCGACCACCGCATCCTCGACGCCGTAGGCACGCGCGGCCGTGAAGCTCTCGATCACCATCGCCTCCAAGCCCTTGATCATCACACTGCGGCACATCTTGGTCGCCGACGCGACGCCGAGCCTGTCGCTCGCGACACGGGCCGCGAAGCCGAGCGCCGTCAGATGCGGCAGCAGCGCCGCCGCCTGCGGCCCGCCGAGCAGCAGCGGCACTGCGATGCGGTAAGGCGGCACCGACGTCATCACCGCACCCTCGACGTAGCGTCCACCGGCCGCGTCGATCAAGGCGCCGGCGCGCTGCTTCGCGCCCGGCGACGCCGAATTGAAGTCGAGGAACCACGCGCCCGCCTTCAACGCCGGTGCGCAGGCCTGCGCGACCGGTACCGCCTGGCTCGCGGTGACGGCGCTCACGATCAGGTCGGCGCCGGCCGCGAGTTCGGCGTGCGTCGCTGCGAGCCGCACGCCGATCGAAGCCGCGTGTTCGCGCAACGCCGAACCCTGGCCGAGTTGGAGCTTCGTGTCGTACGCGCTCACCAGGGCGCCTTGCCTGCGCAGGTCCTCGGCCAGGATGCGCCCGACCTCGCCGTAGCCGACGAGGCCGATCTGCCACTGAGCGGGAGTCGGGGTTGTCATGCTTCAGTCGATGTACTTCAGCCCGGCCTTCTCGAGCGGCCCGCGCATGCTGTACATGTCGAGGCCGAGCACGCCGGAGGCGAGCTTGGCGCGCTTCGCGCCCTCGTTCGCCTCGCGCGCGGTGGCGGCCTCGAGCGTCTTCGCCGCGACCGCGCGCGGCACGCAGACGACGCCGTCGTCGTCGGCGACGATCACGTCGCCCGGCGTCACGAGGGCGCCGGCGCAGACGACCGCGATGTTGACCGAGCCG
>CAZVNC010000496.1:0-2442 GCA_964628305.1 uncultured Ideonella sp. | reverse complement strand
GAGCAGCGCGAAACGCTTGCGATCCAGTACACGATCGAGTTGCGCAAGATGCTCAACGAAGTCCCGGTCCAGGAAGGCGTGCGCGAGTTCCTGTTCCAGGTCTGGGCCGACGTGCTCGCGATGACGGCGGTCAAGCACGGCGTCTCGAGCCCCGCGGCGAAGGCGATGAAGCGCGCCGCCGCCGATCTGATCTGGTCGGCGAGCGCCAAGGTCTCGCGCGAAGAGCGCGCCGAGGTGATCCGCCGCCTGCCGCCGCTGCTGAAGACGCTGCGCGACGGCATGGGCGAAGCCGGGCTGGAGCCGGACAAGCAGGCTGAGCACATCCAGCGCCTGCAAAGCTCGCTCGCCGCCGCGTTCACCGCGAAGACGGCGGCGATTTCCGCCGAACGGCTCAACGAGTTGATGACGCGGCTGGAAACGCTCGAAGAGCTGCTTCCCGACGCGCTCGATGTCGACATCGACGAATCGCTGGTGCTCGATCTGTCGGGGCACGAGAGCGCCGAACTCGAAGTCGTCGGCGAAGGCGGCTCGATGCCGACGCCGGCGATGCTGACCTGGGCCAAGGAACTGCAGGTCGGCGGCTGGTACATGCTCGACTACCGCAACCGCAACGATCAGGTGCAGCTCGCGTGGCAGGGTATGCGCAAGCAATTGACGCTGTTCGTCTCGCCGCACGGCCGCGGCATCCTGTTCCAGCGCCATCGGCTCGCCGCCTTCCTGCAGGCCGGGCTGCTCGTGCCTGCGCAGGACGAGTCCCTCACGACGCGCGCGACGCGCAACGCGCTGGCCAAGCTCGACGTCGATCCGCAGCGCTTGCTGAACTGAGGTCGGCGCGCCGGCGCCCTAGTGAATCAGCCGGTCTTCTTCGTCGACGAAAAGTTCGTCGAGGATCAACGCATCGGGTTCTTCGCCGAGGCTCCAGAAGACCATCAGCACGATGATCTTCAGGTCTTCGAGATCCACCGGCGCGCCCGGGATCGCCGTCGCGCGATCCAGCACCATCTCGCGCATCGGCGGCGGCAGCACGCCGGCCGACTCGAGAAAGCTGACGAAGCCGATGCAGTGTTCGCCGAGGTGCTCCTGCTCGGCCGGCGAATACACGCGCATGCTGCGCGCCGCCTGCTGCCCGACGTGCGACTTCGCGGCGCTCGCCAGGCCATCGAGCCAAGTCAGCGCCTCCTCGATCTCGTCCGATTCGAAACCGACCGAGGTGAGCTTGCGGGCGAGCTGGTCGTGCTCCGGGCAGGCGTCGGGGCGCCAGTAGTTTTCGTACAGGTAGACAAGTACGTCGAACATGGTTTGCACTATACCGCAGCGGTGTCGGCGCCCGGATCGAATTCGCCCCCTCGACCGCGGGTGTTCAGACGTGCGCGATGCGTTGAAACCGGTGCCCCGGAAGGCGCGCGACCCGACCTTCGAGCTCGAGCTCGAGCAACTTCGCGCTGAGTTCGGCCGGCGCAACGCCGGTGCGCGCGGCGAGCGCGTCGAGCGTCATCGGGTCGTAGCCCAGTGCCTCCAGCAACTCGTTGGCGGGCTCGATGCGGTCGCAAGCCGGCTGCACTGGGGCTGGCGGCACAAGCGACGGCCGCAGATCCTCGAGGATGTCCTGCGCCTGATCGACGAGCTTTGCGCCCTGCTTGATCAGTGCATGGCAGCCGCGCGACTGGGGTGCGTGGATCGAGCCGGGAATCACGTAGACCTCGCGCCCGGCCTCGGCCGCGAGCCGTGCAGTGATGAGCGAACCGGATTGCAAGGTCGCCTCCACCACCAGCGTCGCCCGCGTCAGCCCCGCGATCAGGCGATTGCGCTGCGGGAAGTGGTGCCCCAGCGGCGGCGCGCCAAGCGAGTACTCGCTCACGATCAGGCCTTCGGATGCAATGCGGTGAGCGAGACTTAGATGGCGCTTCGGATAGACGCGATCGAGCCCGGTGCCGACCACCGCGATCGTGCTGCCTGGCCCCAGCAATCCGCCCTCGTGCGCCGCGCCGTCGATGCCGAGCGCGAGCCCCGAGACGATCGTGAGCCCCGCCTGGCTCAGATGGCGCGCGAAGTCACGCGCGTTGTCAGTCCCCTGGCGCGTCGGGTTGCGGCTGCCGACGACGGCGAGCGAGTCGGCGGTCAGAAGTTCGACGCGCCCCTGCAGATGGAGCAGCAGCGGCGGATCGGCGGTCTCGAGCAGCGACGCCGGATAGAGCGCGTCTCCGAGCGTGACGATCGCCCGCTGCGGTGCCTCATCGAGCCAGACTTGGGTGCGATCGACGAGCGCCTCCAGGCCGTCCGGCACGACGCCGAGCGCTTCGGCCACCTTCGCACCCGCCGCGCTGCGCAGTGCCTCGCTGCCGGCAGCGATCACGCCCTGCGGTGAGCCGAAGACGGCGAGCAGCCGACGCACCGACCCGCGCCCGAGCTCGGGCGTTTGCAATAGCCTCAGCCAGGCCAGGA
>CAZVNC010000495.1:0-2451 GCA_964628305.1 uncultured Ideonella sp. | reverse complement strand
CGGTGCGGCAGAAGAACCTGCTGCCGCAGATTCCCTACCGCACGATGTATGCGCAAAACGTGCTCAGCTACGGCCTGCCCGAGTGCCTCGAGAAGGTGAAGGCGGCGTCGGGCTGGAACGAGCGCAAGGGGCAGATGCCCGCCGGCCGCGGCCTCGGGCTCGCCTGCTCGCACTTCGTCTCGGGTACCTCGACGCCCAAGCACTGGACCGGCGAGCCGCACGCCACGGTCAACCTGCGGCTCGACTTCGACGGCGGCGTGACGCTCTTTACCGGCGCCGCCGACATCGGCCAGGGCTCGAACACGATGGCCGCGCAGTGCGCCGCGGAGGTGCTCGAGGTCGCCTTGTCGCGGGTGCGCGTCGTCTCGGCCGACAGCGCGGTGACGCCGAAGGACAACGGCAGCTATTCGTCGCGCGTGACCTTCATGGTCGGGCGGGCGTCGATCGCCGCCGCGCAGGAACTGAAGGCGCTCGTCGTGAAGGCGGCTGCCGGCCGGCTCGGCGCCGATCCGAGCGAGATCGAGGTGCGCGACGAGGTCTTTTGCGTCCGCGACAGCGACAAGGCCGGGCTCACCTGGATCGAGGCAGTGCGCGCAGCGATGGTCGACACCGGTGCGGTGACCGTCAAGGGCACCTACACCTGCCCGATCGAGTTCCAGGGCGACAAGAAGATCCGCGGCAGCGCAGTCGGCGCGACGATGGGCTTTTGCTATGCGGCGCAGGTCGTCGAGGCCTCGGTCGACGAGATCACCGGCAAGGTCACGGCGCACAAGGTCTGGGTCGCGGTCGATGTCGGCCGCGCGCTCAACCCGCTCGCCGTCGAGGGCCAGATTCAGGGCGGCGTCTGGATGGGCATGGGGCAGGCGCTGTCGGAGCAGACGCAGTACGAAGACGGCCGCATGCTGCACGGCAACCTGCTCGACTACCGCGTGCCGACGATGGTCGAGAGCCCCGACATCGAGGTCATCATCGTCGAAAGCATCGACCCGAACGGTCCGTTCGGCGCCAAGGAGGCCTCCGAGGGCATGCTCGCCGGCTTCCTGCCGGCGCTGCGCGAGGCGGTCCACGAAGCGAGCGGCGTGCGTTGCGACGAGTTTCCGCTCAGCCCCGATCGCATCATCGAACGGCTCGACGCCAAGGTGGCCGCATGAACGCACTGCACGAACTCCACCTCGTCCGTCCGTCGTCGGTCGACGACGCCGTGCGCGCGCTCGCCGAGGACGGTGCGCGACCGCTTGCCGGCGGAACGGACCTGCTGCCCAACCTGCGCCGCGGGCTCGGCGAGCCGCGCACGCTCGTCGATCTGGGCGCGATCCCCGGGATGAACGCGATCGCGTCCACCGCCGACGGCGGCCTGCGCCTGGGCGCGGGCGCGACGCTCGCGACGCTCGCCAACGACGAGCGCGTGCGCAGCGGCTGGCCGGCGATCGCGCACGCCGCCGGCCTCGTCGCCGGGCCTACGCATCGTGCGACGGCCACGCTCGGCGGCAACCTGTGCCAGGACACGCGCTGCATCTTCTACAACCAGAGCGACTGGTGGCGCGCCGGCAACGGCTACTGCCTGAAGTACCGCGGCGACAAGTGCCACGTCGTCGTCAAGAGCGACCGCTGCTACGCGACCTACCACGGCGACGTCGCGCCGGCGCTGATCGTGCTCGGCGCCGAGGCCGAAATCGCCGGCCCGGGCGGACAGCGCACGATCCCGCTCGCCGAACTGTTCGTCGAGGACGGCGCGCGCCGGCTGACGTTGGAGCCGGGCGAGATTTTGAGCGCCGTCATCGTGCCGCCGCCCGGACGCTGGCGCGCCGCCTACGAGAAGGCGCGCGTGCGCGACGCGGTCGACTTCCCGCTCGCCGGCGTGGCGGTCGCGATGGAGCGCGACGGCGACCGCATCGCCGGCCTGCGCGTCGTCATCACCGGCACCAACTCGGCGCCGCTGGTGGTGCCGACCGGCAGCATCGTCGGCGCCGCGTGGGACGCCGCCGCGGCACAGGCGCTGGAGAAGGCGGTGCGCGCCACGTCGAACGTGCTGGCGACGACCGTCGCCACCGTGCGCTACCGCCGGCGCGTGCTGCAGGCGCTGACGCGCAAGCTGGCAGACGAGCTCTGGGCCGGCGCGGATCGCGCCGCACCCTCCAACCGTTGAAGCGAGACCCTCCATGTACCGCATCGCCAAGGCCGAAAAGTTCACCGACCAGACCTTCCTGTGGGAGGTCGACGCGCCCGACGTCGCGCAGGCGGCGCAGCCGGGCCACTTCGTCATGCTGCGGCTCGACGACGCCGGCGAGCGCATCCCGCTCACCGTCGCCGACTTCGACCGCGAGCGCGGAACGATCACCGTCGTCGTGCAGGCGCTCGGCGCGACGACGCGCGAGATGCGCGACAAGTACGCCGCGGGCGATGAGTTCGCCGACTTCGTCGGGCCGCTCGGCCTGCCGCAGCACATCGACC
>CAZVNC010000494.1:0-2454 GCA_964628305.1 uncultured Ideonella sp. | reverse complement strand
CGTCGCCGCCACCGGCCCGGCCGGCCGCATCATGCAGGCCGACCTTGACGCCCATGTCGCGGCACACGGCGCCGGGCGCGCGCCAGGCGCCGCGGCGAGCCGCGACGCCCCGCGCACCGATGAAGAAGTGATCCCGGTCATCGGCCTGCGCCGGCGCATCGCAATGCGGATGCAGGAGGCCAAGCGCCGCGTCCCGCACTTCAGCTACGTCGAGGAGGTCGACGTGACCGAAGTCGAGGCGCTGCGCGTTGCGCTCAACGCGAAGTGGCAGGGCGAGCGCGTGCGGCTCACGCTGCTGCCGTTGCTGATGCGCGCGATCGTGCTCGCGGTGCGCGAGTTTCCGCAGATCAACGCGCTGTTCGACGACGACGCCGGCACGCTTACCCGCCACGCCGCGGTGCACATCGGCATTGCGACGCAGTCCGAGCACGGTTTGCTCGTGCCCGTCGTGCGGCACGCCGAATCGCTCGATCTGTGGGCCGCGGCAGCCGAGGTCGCGCGCCTCGCCGATGCCGCGCGCGGCGGCAGCGCGACGCGCGACGAACTCGCCGGCTCGACGATCACGATCACGAGCCTGGGCGCGCTCGGCGGCATCGTGTCGACGCCGGTGATCAACCGCCCCGAGGTCGCGATCGTCGGCGTCAACCGGATGATCGAGCGTCCGACGATGCGCGGCGGCGCCGTCGTCCCGAGGCTCTTGATGAACCTGTCGTCGTCGTTCGACCACCGCGTCGTCGACGGCATCGACGCCGCGCGCTTCGTGCAGGCGCTGCGCGCCAGGCTCGAGACGCCCGGCTTGCTGTTCCTCGAGTAGCAGCCTTCAGCCACCGGGTCGGCGCGGACCGCGCACGCCGGCGTGCCGCACTCGCTGCGGCGGCGCGTCCGCCGCGCCTGGGGCGGCGCGACTGCGACGCGGCGCCCCTTGCCGAGTGCATGATGCATTCATGACCGACACCCCATCACCCTCCCGCTCGAACCGCGCCACTCATGTGCGCACGACCGACCTGCGCGCGGCAAGCCGCCTCGCGGTGCAGGCGACGCTCGCTCTGACGAGCCTGGTCGAGAACCTGCATCACAACATCCTGCGCCTGCCGGCGCCGCTCGGCGCCGCATCGCAGCGCCCGACGCGCGGCATCACCGGCCTCGTCTACCGCAGCATCCGCGGCGTGACGCGCCTCGTCGGCGGCAGCCTGGAGGCGCTGCTTGCGCAGATCGAGTCGCTCCTCGGCCCGGGCACGTCGGCTTCGACGCGCGAACGCGAAGCGATGATCGCCGCCCTCAACGGCGTGCTGGGCGACCATCTGGAGGCGAGCGGCAATCCGCTGGCGATCGCGATGCGGCCCTGGCACGATGGCGCGCCGCTGGCACTCGACGCGAGCTCGCTGGCACATGCGTTGCCGGCGGCGCGCGGCGCGGTGTTGCTGATGATTCACGGCTTGTGCATGAACCCGCTGCAATGGCAGCGAAGGCGCGCCGACGGCACCCGCTTCGATCTCGGCGCGGCGCTCGCCACCGACGGTCGCTTCACCCCCCTTTACTTGCACTACAACAGCGGTCTGCATGCGTCGGCCAATGGCTTGCGGCTCGCCGATCTGCTCGAGGCCCTGCAGGCGGCCTGGCCAGTGCCGCTCGACGAACTCACGATCGTCGGCCACAGCATGGGCGGTCTGGTTGCGCGCAGCGCCGTGCATCAGGCCGCCGCGCGCGGCGACCGATGGCCGCTTCGCCTGAAGTCGATGGTCTTTCTCGGCACGCCGCATCATGGCGCGCCGCTCGAACGCGGCGGCCAATGGGTCCACAAGATTCTCGGCGCGAGCCCCTATACGGCTGCGTTCGCGCGCCTCGCAAGGCTGCGAAGCGCGGGCATCACCGACCTGCGCCACGGCAGCCTGCTCGAGGCCGACGCGTCCGGCGCCGACCGCTTCGCGCACCGCCGCGACACGCGCGGCAAGACTCCCCTGCCGCCCGGCGTGGCGTGCTACGCGGTCGCGGGCTCGCTCGGGCGCGCGACCAAGGCCTTGCCCGAGAAGCTGCTCGGCGACGGGCTGGTGCCGGTCGCCAGCGCGCTCGGCAGGCACAAGCAGGCGTCGCGATGCCTCGCGTTCGAGCCGGACAAGCAGCGCATCGTATACGGCGTGGGTCATCTCGATCTGCTGGCGAGCGAGGCCGTCTTCACACAAGTGCGCGATTGGTTGCTGGCACCCTCCGACGGCGCCCCGGTCGCCTGACCACTGGGCTCACGAACGGCGCAACGGCAGCGATCCCGGCGACCGTAAGTGATACGAATTCGCGATAGAACGCATGGGAACGGAACTCGCTTACTGCGCGCGGCTGGACTCCAGTCGCCACTCTGCGGGCGGCGGCCGGCGTGGCAAAGCCGGACCCGGACAGCCCGCGAAGCTTCGGCGAGGCGGCCGGCTTCGCCGGCTGCCCTGCGGTACTCGCTCCCATGGC
>CAZVNC010000493.1:0-2464 GCA_964628305.1 uncultured Ideonella sp. | reverse complement strand
CGGCGTGCGCAAGATCAACATCGACACCGACATCCGGCTGGCGATGACCGGCGCGATACGGCGCTACATGGCCGAGAACCCCGAGAAGTTCGACCCGCGCGACTACCTGAAGCCGGCGCGCGAGGCGGCGAAGGCCATCTGCCGGCAGCGCTATCTCGAGTTCGGCTGCGAAGGTCAGGCGGCGAAGATCAAACCGCAGCCGCTGGCCGCGGTCGCCCAGCGCTACAGCCGCGGAGAGCTCGCGCAGCAGGTCGTCTGACCGACGCACGCGGCGCGTATTCAGAAAGAGCCAAAGGACGATGGACGGCCTGCTGAACACGTCCATCGCCTCGCTGCCGCTGCTCGCGCGCGGCAAGGTGCGCGACATCTACGCGGTCGGCAGCGATCGGCTGCTGATGGTCGCGACCGACCGCCTGAGCGCATTCGACGTCGTGATGGGCGAGCCGATTCCCGGCAAGGGCGCGATCCTGACGCAGATGGCGCTGTTCTGGTTCGAACGGCTGCGAGACATCGTGCCGAATCACCTGACGGGGGACGATCCGCTGGGCGTCGTCGCTGCGGATGAACGCGCTCAAGTCCGCGGCCGGGCGATGCTCGTGAAGCGCCTTGCGCCGCTGCCGGTCGAGGCCGTCGTGCGGGGCTATCTGGCGGGCAGCGGCTGGAAGGAGTATCAGCAGCGCCGCGAGGTGTGCGGTGTCAGCCTCCCCGAGGGACTGGTCAACGCAAGCCGCCTGCCGAAGCCGATCTTCACGCCGGCGACCAAGGCCGAGATGGGGGACCACGACGAGAACATCAGCTACGCGCGCATGAGTGAGATCGTCGGCGCGGACATTGCAAGCCAGGTGCGCGACATCTCGATCCGGCTCTACGAGGCCGCCTATGAATTCGCGCTCGGCCGCGGCATCATCATCGCCGATACCAAGTTCGAGTTCGGGCTCGACGCGAACGGCCGGTTGATCCTGATGGACGAGGTGCTGACGCCCGACTCGTCGCGCTTCTGGCCGGCCGAGGACTACGCGCAAGCCTTCCGCGAGGGCCGCAACCCGCCGAGCTACGACAAGCAATTCGTTCGCGACTGGCTCGAACTCGCCCGCGTCGACGGCAAACCATGGAACAAGCGTCCGCCCGCGCCGCCGTTGCCGGACGACGTGATCGCACAGACCGCATCACGCTACCGGGAAGCATTGCTGCGCCTGACCGCGGCTTCGGCGGACACCGACTGACAAAGCCATGACGTCGCGCCTGCTCAACGCCCTCGACGCGCGCATCAGGAAGACGAGGAACCCGGTCGAAAGTGCGTGCCTGCGCGCCGAAAGAGCCGCCCTCCTGGCCCGCCAGGGTCAACTCGACGCCGCCCGCGCTCAACTCAGCGCGCTGCGCACCCAATTCGACACCCGCCCCCATGCCATCGTGAGCGCATGGGCAAGCCTTGCGGAAGGTCTTGTCGCGTACTTCGAGAATCTCAGCTCCTCCGCCCGCGACAAGTTCATGAGGGCGTTGGCCTTGAGTGAAGCCGTAAGGGCGCCCTCCATCCAGTCAGTGAGTGCTGCTTGGCTAGCGCAGATGGAATTCTCGTGCTTCGACTTTGAGCCAATGGTTCGGCATCTCACCGAGGCGCTCGAAGCCGCGCCCAAAACGCAGCACTCCGCGAGATCACGCGCAAGCTTGGTCATTGCTGAGGCATATCACTGGTGTGAGCGTCTTGATCTAGCTCTCCCGTGGTACAGCCTCGCGCGCCAGCACGCGACTGCCGAAGGTGATGAGGCGACGCTAAGCGCGTTGATGCACAACATGGCCTGGCTCCGCACAGCTGAAGCGCGGCGACGATCTGTCTTTGGAGCGGCGGATGCCGATCAAGCAAGGCACGCGAGGCTCGGGGCTGAGTCAGTCGGCAGTTTCGATCATTTGGTTGGAACCAACTCTTTGAACGCCCTGGTTCCGCTACTGCGCTCACAGGCCCTGATGCTTACCGAAGAGTTCGAACCGGCACTCGAACTCCTTGTAGCGCATACGGAGAAGGGTCGAAATGAAGGGTTGGATCGCATGGCATGCGTCTTACTGGCTGACACAGCATGGTGCAGACTACGCACGGGTGACGTTCTAGGGGCAAGAGTGGACGCAAGTTTAGCTCTAGGAAGTGTCACTAGGGAGACTCACGTTGACGATCTCGCTATGACCCACAGTAGACTCTCGCAAATTCATGGATCGCTAGGTGAAGTCGATCTCGCAGGTCATCATGACTCTTTAGCGAAGGCTGCCTGGCAATTGCATATGGATCGTCAAGTTCAGTTGACAGATCTGTTAGCTCGAAACGTTGGGGCCACAGGGTGGTTGGCTTACGATCGCACTCAGGGCAGCAACCCTTAGATTCGATGACCGAGCATAGGCTTCATAAGGCATCTCGTGTTTCAACAACTCCCGATCGTCGGTGTCGTGATGGGGTCGGCAAGTGACTGGGAGACGC
>CAZVNC010000492.1:0-2465 GCA_964628305.1 uncultured Ideonella sp. | reverse complement strand
AACTGCATGTCGCGCTCGGCATCGAGTGCCTGCGCGAGGCGCTCCAGATCGAACTGCAACAGCCGCTCGTCGAGCAATTCGGCGGCGACGCCGCGCTTCAGGAACTGCGGGAAGTAGTCGACATAGCGCGCCTGCATGTCGCGCTGCAGAACTTCCTCGCCAAGGATTTCCTTGCGGATCGCATGCAGCAGCAGCCGCGCCGTCGCCCGCGTGTACCCGGGGTCCTTCTCGATCAGCGTCCGCGCGGCGAGGATCGCCGCCTTGTGCACTTCCTCGATCGGCACGCCGTCGTACAGGTTGCGCTTGGTCTCGGCCAGGATCGGCTCGGGGCGCACATCGGCGCCCAGCCCCTCGCATGCCGATTCGAACAGCGCCGCGAGGCGCGCAAGATCAAGGGCGACACGCTCGCCGCCATCGATCACGGTCAGTGCCGGCTCCGATCTGACGACGCTCGCAGTCTGGCGAGCGCGCTCCTGCGCGCGCATCTCGCGGTAGAGCACATAGGCGCGCGCCACCTCGTGATGACCGCCGCGCATCAGGCTGAGTTCGACGTGATCCTGCACGTCCTCGATCGGGAAAGTGCCGCCGCCCGGGCGCGAGCGCAGCAGCGCGCGAACGACGATCTGCGTCAATGTGTCGACCGTCTCGCGCACGCTCGCCGAAGCCGCGCCTTGCGTGCCGTGCACGGCAAGAAAGGCCTTCATCAATGCAACCGCGATCTTGTTCGGCTCGAACACCACCACCGAGCCATTGCGCCGAATGATCTGATAGCCCTGATAGGCGCCGTCCGAATCGGTGTGTTGTATCGAGCTGCGAGCCGCGCTCGCGGAATCTTGTGGAATGCCGGTGAAGGCCCCGGTTGCGACTGATTGCATGTCTGTCCTTGATTGAAGAGGTCGGTTGATACGGTGCCTCACGGTCTCGCGCAAGGCGCTGCCGGCTGTGATCGGCTCGGGCTGCGCGTCGCGGCGGCCGACAGGTCGGTCAATGGTTCCAATGCGGGCCACGCTGCTGCGCCGGGCGATCGGCACGGCTTGCGGTCGGCGCCTCCTGCGGCGCGCCGCGAACACCTTCCGTGAATTGCGGGAGTACCATGTGGACACACTATATCTGTGGTCTGGGGCCACTTCAAGCACTAGGGGTAGCGTGTCATCCCTAATGCTTGGCTGGCGCGGATGCGCTATGCCGGTGCGCAATGTTCCGGCCCTGTGGCCGCAACGGTCCACACGCCGCGTAGTTGGGTACACCGCCCACGGACACCCGCGCACGCCAAGGCGCAACGCGCGATACGCCGGCGCGGGCCGCGTCCTCCTTGATCTCGCAGTGCGAGGCTTGCGCCGCCGCCCGATGCGGCTCAGGCGTCGGCGATCATCCCCGCGGGAAAGTACCGAGCCGGCCAGCCGAGCGCGGCGGCGAGCCGCCGCCACTCGAACCCGGCGCCGGGGTCGAGTTTTCGCATCGGCGCCACATGCTCGTGGCCGGCGACGCCTTCGAGCGGGTAGCGCTGTGCGAGCAGCGTCAGCAGACCGGCCAGTGCGTCGTACTGCGCCGCTTCGAACGCCTGACCTTCGAGCCCTTCGAGCTCGACGCCGATCGAGAAGTCGTTGCAGCTCTCGCGACCGCGCCAACTCGAGACCCCGGCGTGCCAGGCGCGGTCGTCGCAGCCGACGAACTGCACCAGCGCGCCGTCTCTGCGCAGCACGAAGTGCGACGACACCGCGAGGCCCCGCAATCGCGCGTAGTACGGATGCGCGTCGCAATCGAGCCGGTTCGTGAACAGCCGCTCGATCGCGTCGCCGCCGAAGCCCCCTGGCGGCAGACTGATCGAGTGGATCACGGCGAGGTCGATCGGGATCCCCGGCGGGCGGGCGTTGCGGTTGGGCGATTCGCAGCGCCGCGCGCCCTGCAGCCATCCGCCTGCCTGCCACGACGCATCGGCGAGCCAGCCCGGGCCCGCGCGCACCGAAGGGTCCGAATCAGATGCCGTCACCATTCACGTCGGAGCCTGCGACCACGCCGAGGCGCGCCATCCGGTAGCGCATCTGGCGCAGCGTGAGCCCGAGGCTCGCGCCCGCGGCGGTCCGGTTGTACTGGTGGTGCTCCAGCGCGCGCAGCAGAATCTCGCGCTCGACGCGATCGAGGTAGGCGGCAAGATCGTCCGGCAAAGCGGCTTCGGCCGGCAGCAGGACATCGGGCGCGTGCACCTCTGGACCATGCGCCGCGTCGGCGACGAGGAGGCCGAGCCGTACCAGCACGCCCGCGATCGCCGATCCGCGCGCCGTGAGTTCATGCTCGCCCGGCGCGCCCGCCGGTTGGCGGCGTCGAACGACCTCCCGATCGAGATGGAGGGCGAGGTCATCGAGCTCCTCGAGGACGCAGGCCTGCTCGACGCGCAGCTCGAGGACGGGCACCTCCTCGGGGACGAGTCGACCGCCGAGTTCGAGGCCATCACCGACGTGGTGCTC
>CAZVNC010000491.1:0-2475 GCA_964628305.1 uncultured Ideonella sp. | reverse complement strand
TCGGGCTGCCCGCACCACGCGCCTTCGTGCAGGACAATCACTCCTGTTCGCGGCGCAACGTGCTGCGCGGCCTGCACTTCCAGCGCGCACCGCACGCGCAAGGCAAGTTGGTGCGCGTGGTGCAGGGCGCGGCGTTCGACGTCGCGGTCGACATCCGGCGCGACTCGCCGACCTTCGGCCGCTGGGTCGGCGAGGAGCTGAGTGCCGTCAACCAGCGCCAGATGTGGATCCCCGAGGGCTTCGCGCACGGCTTCCTGGCACTCGACGACGAGACTCACTTTCTCTACAAGACGACCGATTACTACGACAAGGCGAGCGAAGCGGCGATCCTGTGGTCGGACCCCGATCTCGCGATCGCCTGGCCCGGCGACCGAGGCCGCTTCATCGTCAGCGAGAAGGACGCACTGGCGCCACCCCTTCGCGACATCCCCCGCTGAATAGCGCCCTTTCATTTCCAACTCCGATCAAGCAAATGCCTCAATCCTCACCCGTCGTCGCCGTTCTCGGCCTGGGCTATGTCGGCCTGCCGCTGGTGGTCGAGTTCGGCCGCCGCACGCGCACCATCGGCTTCGATATCGTCGCCGACAAGGTCGCCCAGTGCCGCGCCGGCACCGATCCGTCGCGCGAAATCCCCGATGCCGAAATGGCGCTCGCCGTGCAGGCCGAATACACGAGCGACCCGCTCGCATTGCGCGAGGCCGATTTCATCCTCGTCGCCGTGCCGACGCCCGTGGACATTGCCCACAAGCCCGACTTCGCGCCGCTGATCGGCGCCAGCCGCGCGATCGCGCCGCACCTCAAGCCCGGTGCGACGGTGATCTACGAGTCCACCGTCTATCCGGGCGCAACCGAAGAGGTCTGCATCCCGGTGCTCGAGCAGGAGTCAGGCAAGCGCTGGAAACGCGACTTCTTCGTCGGCTACAGCCCCGAGAGGATCAACCCGGGCGATCGCGAGCACCGGCTCTCGACCGTCATCAAGGTCGTCGCCGGCGACACGCCCGAGACGCTGGACCGGGTTGCCGCACTCTACGAGATGGTCGTCGGGCCGGGCGTGCACCGCTGCAGCAGCATCAAGGCGGCCGAGGCGTGCAAGGTGATCGAGAACACGCAGCGCGACCTGAACATCGCGCTGATGAACGAGCTTGCGATCATCTTCGGCAAGATCGGCATCGACACCACCGAGGTGCTCGAGGCCGCCGGCACGAAGTGGAACTTCCTCAAGTTCCGCCCCGGCCTCGTCGGCGGCCATTGCATCGGCGTCGACCCCTACTATCTGACGCACAAGGCCGAGACGCTCGGCTACCACCCGCAGGTGATCCTGGCCGGGCGGCGCATCAACGACGGCATGGGCAAGTACATCGCCGAGCAGACCGTCAAGCAGATGATCGCCTCGGGCAGCACCATCAAGGGCGCGAAGGTCAACGTGCTCGGCCTGACCTTCAAGGAAGACTGCGCCGACCTGCGCAACAGCAAGGTGGTCGACATCATCATCGAACTCGAGTCGTATGGCGTCGAGGTCGCGGTGCACGACCCCGAGGCGGATCCGGCCGAGGCGCTGCACGAATACGGTGTCACGCTGCTGCCGTGGGACGCGTTGCCGCGCGCCGACGCGATCGTCGCCGCGGTCGCGCACAAGGGGTTCAAGGCGCTGACGGGCGAGGCCCTCGCCGGCAAACTCGTTCCCGGCGGTTCGTTCGTCGACGTGAAGGCGGCCTTCGACGAGGCGCAGTTGCGCGCTGCCGGAGCGAGTGTCTGGCGTCTGTGAACGATCCTTTGACTCGTCGCCACCATTCGCATTCCATGCGCAAACCCTGCATTCATCTGATCGCCGGCGCCCGGCCCAACTTCATGAAGATCGCCCCCATAGTGCGCGCGCTGCGCGCCGACGGGCGGCTCGACTGGCGCATCGTGCACACCGGCCAGCACTACGACCGCGACATGAACGACGTCTTCTTCGACGAACTGGGCATCCCGCCGCCCGATGTCCGTCTGGGCTGCGGCGGCGGATCGCACGCCACGCAGACCGGCAGGATCATGGAGGCCTATGAATCCCTGTGCACCACGGATCGGCCGGACGCCGTTCTCGTCGTCGGCGACGTGAACTCGACGCTCGCCTGCTCGATCGTCGCCAAGAAGGCCTGCATACCGGTCGCGCACGTCGAAGCGGGCCTGCGCAGCGGCGACATGAGCATGCCCGAGGAAATCAACCGGCTCGTGACCGACGCCATCGCGGACTGGTTCTTCGTCACCGAACCGAGCGGCCTGCAGCATCTGCAGCGCGAAGGAAAGGACATGGCGCAGGTCTTCGATGTCGGGCATGTGATGGTGGACAACGTGCTTCACCAGGCCGCGCAACTGGTCGACACCGACACCAGCGCATTGCCGGGTTCCGCCTTCAAGCAGCGCCATGCGCGCTACGGCGTCGTCACATTGCACCGGCCGTCGAACGTGGACAGTGCCGAGGCCCTGGGGCGG
>CAZVNC010000490.1:0-2479 GCA_964628305.1 uncultured Ideonella sp. | reverse complement strand
TCGGCGGTTGCTGCCGCAACACTTGCGGTCGTCACCGGCGTCCACCATTGCGCCGCCTGTCGGCGCTCGGCGGCACGCGAGCGCCACAGCAACGCGACGGCCCCGCCAAGCAGCACACACATCGCGAGCAATGCATAGACGACCGGATTGGCGTAACGCTGCGCCTGCGACTCGCGCAACTGGGCCTGCAACTGGGCGAGGCTCGCCTGCGTCAGCTGCGCATCGGTGCGCAGTTGGGCGAGCGATGCCTCCAACGCGATCAGCCGCTCGCGCTGGACTGCGATCTCGGCGGTGGCGGCGGCCGAGGCTGCGTCCTGCACCGCGGCGGCTGCAACCGGCAACAGCGGCGGCAAGGTATCCGTCAGGCGCAGGTTCGTCTGCGCGAGCATCACATCGATCGGCGCGGCGTCGAGTTGCAGTCGCGGCCCCTTGGCGGCGGGCGCCGCGGGTGCGGCGGCAGCGACGTGCGGGGCAGGCGCTGGCTTGCGAGGCTTGGCTGACGCGACGCTCGCCGACTTGCGGGCAGCGTCTCGCGATTTGGGTCGCGCCGCAACCGCGGTTGACTTGGCAGCGCTGCGCTTGGCCTTGCGCGGCGCGGATGGCGGGCGGGCTTCGGCCGCGGCGGATGTGGCGGGCGCGGCAGACGGTGGCGAAGCGTCGGTCGACGCTTCGCTGCGCACCGGCGGCGCACTCGGTGGCACAGGCGAAGCGGCTGCGAGCACGGCATCGCGCGGCGCCTCGGCGCGCGCCGGTGCGATCAGCGGCGGATCGACGAAGGCGACGAACTTGCGCGTCATCGGGCTGCTGCAGCCGATCTGCACCGACACGGTGACGACCGGCTCGTCGATCGTCGAATCGGTGGCGACAAGGATCAGGCGCTCGCCCGCGTCGCGGCCTGGAACGACCGCGACATGGACGGCCGATGGCATGACCCGGAATTCGCCGGCCAGCACCTCCGCCGTGACGCATTCCGGGCTGATGCTCTGGCCGGCGTCGAGCTGCAGCGGCACGCTGAAATCGAGCCGCTGCCCGAGCACGGTGGCATTGTTCATGCGGCCGAAGCTGCTCGCCATGGCTTGCGCCGCCACGAGCGCGAGCAGCGCTCCGAGGACGGGGGCAAACTTTCGTCTGGGCATGCGCAGGCGGTGCTCTCAGGGATCAGGGCGCGGCCACTCTAGCATGCAGTTACAACTTCCCAGCCCCGGAATTGGGGCCTGCCCGCCAGCCATCTCGGCGGAGTGAGACACATGCCACAATTCGCGCGCCACGGCGTTGTCGGCGCGATACACGAGAGGTGACGAATGCCGTCTGAAATGCGAAGCGAACGTGCCGGCAGCACGCTGGTGCTGACGATGAGCGACCCGGAGACACGCAACACGCTGTCCGAGCAGCTCTTTGCCGCGGGCGTCGAGGCGCTCAGCGTCGCCGAGTCGGACGCCGAGCTGCGCTGCGTCGTGCTGCAGGGCGACGGCGGCAACTTCTGCGCCGGCGGCAACATCGGCGGGCTGCGCGAGCGGCGCGCCGCCGATCCTTCGGTGCAGATGCAGATGCTCGAGCGTTTTCACGAGTTCATCGAGGCCTTGCGCGCCTGCCCGAAGCCGGTTGTCGCGGCGGTCGAAGGCGCTGCCGCCGGAGGCGGCTTCTCGATCGCCCTCGCCTGCGACCTGCTCGTCGCGGCCGAGGATGCGCGCTTCATGATGTCGCACGCGCGGCTCGGGCTCACGCCCGACGGCGGCGGCAGCTGGCATCTTGCGCGCTTGCTGCCGCGGCCGCTCGCGTTGCAGGCGGTCTGGCTCGCCGAGCCCTTCAGCGCACGCCAGCTCGAGGCGCACGGCCTCGCCCTGCAGGTGACTGCAAGCGGCGGCGCGCTCGCCGCGGCGCTGGCGCTCGCCGAGCGGCTCGCGGCGATGGCGCCCAACACGCTCGCCGCGGGCAAGGAACTCGTCAATCAGGCGCGGCACGACACGCTGTCGGATCATCTGACGCTCGAGCGCGATCAGATGCTGCAGACGCTCTTTCACCCGAACGGCGGCGAGGGCCTGCTGGCATTCGCCGAGAAGCGCGCCCCGCGCTTTCGTTGACGCCGGCACCGCAAGCGTCCGCCCGATCCTCCCGCACGATCGCACGACGCGCTCTGTCGCGTCAGAGACAAGGCATGCCATCCCCGGTTCTTACAATCGACGAGCTCTCCAACATCGAGGCCGGCTCGTGGTTTTCCAAGCTCTCGCCGCCGCTGCGCGAAGCGATCCTCTCCCGCGCCGGCGTGCGCCGGATTGCCGATGGCGCGCTGTTGTCGTCGCGCGGCTCGCCGCCCGACGAGTGGTGTGGCGTCGCGAAGGGGTCGGTGCGCATCAGTTCGGTCTCGCTGTCGGGCAAGCAGATCACGCTCACCTACGTCGAGCCCGGCGTCTGGTTCGGCGACATCTCGCTGTTCGACGGCCTGCCGCGCACGCACGACGCGAACGCCCACGGCGCGACG
>CAZVNC010000489.1:0-2483 GCA_964628305.1 uncultured Ideonella sp. | reverse complement strand
GCAGGCCGCCCTGCGTGTTGCGCGGATGGCCGTTGACGTACTTGAACGCGAAGTCGCGGGCGTCGGCGATCGGCATCAGCTCGATCACGCCGGCCTCGGAATGGCAGGCGACGCGTGCCGACTTGTCGAAATCGTTCCAGCGCAGAAAGTCGCGCTCGATGCGGCACGCGACATCGGCGATACAGACGGAAAGGCCCTTGCGCCGAACGATGCGGACGATATCCTGGGCACCGAGAAAGACGGTCGTCGGCTGCTTCGTGTCGTGGTTCATGTCGTGCGCCCCTTCCTGTCAGGCCGAGGCCAGTCTTCCAGAAGTGCCGCGCAAGCGGAAGCGCGCACTTGGCGCGCCGGACGTTCGATTGTTGGCGAAATCGCAGCAATGGCTGCCGTTTTGCGCAGTGCCGGCCTCGCGGCGGGCGCCGCACTGACGTCGGCGCACGAGCTTCGGTCGCGCGCCGGACCTACCTTCGGGGCTTGCCGCGGCGCGCGAGCCAGTCCATCGGCGCTCGCTCGCTCTGCGGTTGGCGATCGGCGTCGGCAGTTGCGTCATCGTCCGTCTCGCCGACCGCATCGAGGCTGGCCTCGAGCCCGAACGCAGTGCCCAGGTCCGCCGGATCGTCCGCCACGGGTTCGGGGTCACGCGCTGCAAAGCGGCGAAAGAAGGAAGAGTTTTGCGTAGCCATGATCGTCCATCCCTCGCAGGCGATTCGTGACCCGAGTGTGCCGCGCAACGCGCGCGGGCGAATGCGCAATCTGACACGCAATCGCCATCCAGTTCGGAGCGCGCGACGGCGTGCGCCGGGCGACCGACGGGAGGCGATGCCGTTCAGCGCGTGCCGAACATCATCTGGCGCGCGATCGCCGACTTGAGCGGTACCAGCGCCTGCAGCGACGCGAGCCCCAGCCCGCGCGCGACGCCGAGGCCGGGCAGTTGCCAGGTGAAGCTGCGGGCGAGGAAGTCGGTCGCGGCGATCATGCCCCAGCGATCGGGCGCCCGCTGCCACTCGACGCGGCGCAGCACGGCGTCGATGTCGGCGCTCGCGCCGAGTGCACGAACCAGTTCGAAGGCGTCGCGCAGACCGAGATTGAGCCCCTGCCCGGCGACCGGATGCAGCGTCTGCGCTGCATTGCCGATGCGCACCGTGCGCCCGTCGACGAGCGTGCGTTCGGCGTTCAGGCCGAGTGCGAAGTCCTTCAGCGGCGAGACGGCGGTGAGCCGCCCAACGGCCGAGGGGAAGATGCTCGTCAGCACGGTCAGGCGCTGCGCGTCGTCGAGATCGCGCACCGGATCGTCGTCGCGCGCGACGCACCAGACGAGCGCCGCGCGCTGCTGCGCGTCGTCGCTCTTCAATGGCAGCAGCGCGGCGGGCCCGTGGCGCGTGAAGCGTTCGAACGCAGCGCCCGGTGAGCCGCCTTCGAGCGTGACGGTGCCGACCCACGCCGTCTGCCTGTAGTCGTGCGCGATCGCCTTGCGCGCCTGGTCCGAGAAGACGCCGCCTTCGGCGACGACGGCCAGATCGAAGCGCTCGGCGATGCCGGCATCGACCTCGACGCCGGCGCCGACGTTCTTCAACGCCGCGACCGGTGTGCCGAAGCGGCTGCGCAGGCGCTTTGGCTGCAGTGCGCTTGCTGCCTGCCAAGCCGCTTGCAGCGGCGCGACGATCTCGCCGTAACGCAGCACCGCGCCGAGCATGGCGACCGCTTCCTCGGCGGCGCGGATGCGCAGTTCGGGCTCGCCGAACGGCCCCCAGCTCGGCGCCTGCTGCGACACATGCACTTCGAGAATCGGCTGTGCGCGATCGGCGTTCCAGGCCTCGAGACGCTGCAGCAGTTGCACGCTGCCGAGCGACAGCGCGAGGATGCGCGGATCGCGCGCAATGTCGGCGTCGGCCGCGCGCGCGTCGAACAGGGTCACCCGCGCGTGCGGCAGCGCGCGCGAGGCGTGCAGCGCCAGCGCGAGCCCGGCCGGTCCTGCGCCGATCACGGCCAGATCGAGTGCGTGCTCGGCAGCAGCGGCGTGCTGAGCCATGCGAGCGCTTGGCGGATCGGCCGAACGCGGCTCGCTCAATGCTCAGCGAGTTGGCGTTCGAGTGCGTGCAGCACGCGATAGCACGGCAGCAGTCCGACGCAAAGAATGAACAACCAGCCATAATACGCCGGGACGATCCGCAGAATGCGCTTGACGAGGTAATCCTTCAGTTCCGCAAAGCGGAACTCCGCGCTCCACCGCTTCAAGATGTGATGCGAGACGAGGAAGCCACTGAGTACGAAGAACAAATCCACGCCGGCCCAGCCATTCACCATCGGCGTCATCGCATCCCAGCCAAAGAGGCCGATCGCCGGCTCGCCTGGATGATAGAACGGTCTCACGGCGTGGCGGAAGAGTACCAGGATGATGGCGATTGCACGCAGACCATCCAGCGCGGCGATGGAACCGGGGATCGGCTCAAAGCGAAAGTAGTTCCGCCAGGATTCCATGATTT
>CAZVNC010000488.1:0-2496 GCA_964628305.1 uncultured Ideonella sp. | reverse complement strand
CAGGCCTGCACGATCACGCTGTCGTCGTGCTCTGCAGCGCCGAGAATGTTGACGACCCGCGCCTCGCAGGCGATGAAGCCTTCGACGAAATCGTCGACCGCGGCGACGCTCGCCGCGTCGGCGACATGGATTTCGTTGCCGAGCAGGTCGTGCGTCATCTCGAAGTCTCAGCCTGGCGGCGCCGGCCACGGCGGCTGCGGCCCGCGCATCTGCTCCCACGCGCGGGCGAGTTGCAGCACGCCGAGGTCGTCGAAGCGCCGGCCGCTGATCTGCAGTCCGATCGGCAACCCCCGCGCGGTGAAGCCGCAGTGGATCGACGCCGCCGGCTGCTCGCTCATGTTGAACGGCAGCGTGAAGGCGATGTGCTCGAACGGCCGCCCTGGATCATTGATCGGGCTCGCCCATTCGGCGGCGAAAGTCGGCACCGGGCAGGTCGGCGACAGCACGAAGTCGAATGCGAGCGTGGCGGCGACGGTCGCATCGCGGATCGCCCCCATCTGGCTGAAGCCGTGAAAAACATCGGCGCCCGACAGTTCGCGCGCCGTCATGATCCAGTCGCGGATGTAGGGCAGCACCTTGGCCTGCCGCTCGGGCGGCAGGGCCTGAAAGTCGAGCCACGACCGCATGCGCCAGAAGCGATCCAGGCCGTCGATCATCGCGCGCGACGTGAACGGCGCAAGCGCTTCGACCACCGCGCCTGCGGCCTCGAAGGCGTGCGCCGCGGCGCGCACCGCGGCGGCCGTTTCCGGCTCGACGGAGAGGCCCCAGCCGGCGTCCATCAGCAAGCCGATGCGCAGCCCGCGCACGCCGCGCTGCAAGTGCGTCCAGTCGATCGCCGCCGGCGGCAGGCTCATCGTGTCGCGGGCGTCGGGCTGCGCGATCACCTGCATCAGCAGCGCCGCGTCTTCGACGCTGCGCGTCATCGGCCCGGCGACGCGGCCGTAGTACGGCGGCTTGATCGGCACCCGGCCGTTGCTCGGCTTCAGGCCGAAGACGCCGCACCAGCCGGCAGGCAGGCGGATCGAGCCGCCGATGTCGGTGCCCAGGTGCAGCGGGCCATAGCCGGCGGCCGCCGCCGCGCCGGCGCCGGCGCTCGATCCGCCCGGGTTCAGTGCCAGGTTCCACGGGTTGCGCGCCAGCGCGTGAAAGCTCGACAGCCCCGACGACAACATGCCCCAGTCGGGCATCGTCGTCTTGCAGACGATCACCGCGCCCGCCTCGCGCAGCCGGGCCGCGGGCGGCGCATCCTCGGGCGCGGCAACGAGTTTGGTCGCCGCGCTGCCGAGCGGCAGCGGCACGCCGCGGGTGGCGATGTTCTCCTTCAGCGTCACCGGCACGCCGTCGAGGGCACCGAGCGGTTGCCCGCTGCGAAAGCGCTGTGCGGAGGCGCGCGCCGCGGCGAGCGCCGCTTCGGCATCGCGCGCGTAGGTCGCGTGCAGATGCGGCTCCCAGCGCTCGATGTGCGCGAGCACGTCGCGCATCACCTCGACCGGCGACAGCTTGCGCGCGCGATAGGCGTCACCCAAGGCTGCCGCAGAGAGCGCGTGCAGCGCCGCCACGCTCAGCTTCGCGGCCGGCCGCTTACTGCCATGACATGACCGACACGTCGTTGATCCAGATCGGCATGTCCTTCCAGATGCCCTTGACCTTCTTGTTGGCGACGGTCAGGAACTGCGGCTGATACAGGTAGGCGGCCACCGAGTCGTTGGCGATCATCGTTTGCGCTTCGCCGAGCAGCTTGGCGCGCTCGGCGGTCGTCGGTGCGTTGTTGATCTGCTCGTAGAGCTTGTTGAACGCCGGGTTCTCATAGCCCCAGTAGTAGTCGGGCTTGGCGAAGTTGCCGAGGTCAAACGGCTCGGCGTGCGAGACGATGGTGAGGTCGTAGTTCTTCTTGCCGTAGACGCCGTCCAGCCATTGCGCCCATTCGACGTTCTCGATCTTGGCGATGATCCCGACCTTCGCGAGTTGGGCCGCGATGACCTCGCCGCCCTGGCGCGCGTAGCCCGGCGGCGGCAACTTGAGGCTCAACTCGAGCGGCAGTTTGACGCCGGCCTCCTTCAGCAGCGCCTTCGCCTTCTCGACGTTGTACGGATTGATGCCGGTGGTGTCGATGTAGCCGAGCGCGCCCGGCACGTAGTGGCTGCCGATCGGCGTGCCCAGGCCATCGCCCGCGCCCTCGATCACTGCCTTGCGGTCGATCGCGGCGGCGATCGCACGCCGCACGCGAATGTCGTTCAGCGGCGGCTTCTTGTTGTTGATCGCGAGGATCGTCTTCCCGCGTGTGCCGCCGACAATCACCTGGAAGCGCCCGTCGGCCTTGATCTGATCCAGGCTGCGCGCCGCGGTGACGCGTGCGAACACGTCGACGTCGCCCGCGAGCAGCGCCGCCACCTGCGCCGCCGGCTCGCTGATGAAGCGGAACGTCACCTTGCTGAGCTTGATCGACGCCGCGTTGCGATAGCCCGGCCAGCGCACGAGCGTGACCGACGAACCCTT
>CAZVNC010000487.1:0-2503 GCA_964628305.1 uncultured Ideonella sp. | reverse complement strand
GGCCATCGTTTCGAGGCGCAGATCGACCCGGTCGTGCTGCAGGATGCCGACCACTACGCGCGCCAGCTCGAGGAGCAGGGCGCGGTCGTCGCGAGCTTTGCCGCGCGGCGCAGCGACATCGCGCGCCAGCTCCAGTTGGCCGCATCGAAGGAGGGCCTGACGCCGATCGAGGACGACGCGCTGCTCGACGAAGTGACGGCCCTCGTCGAACGGCCGAGCGTGCTCGTCTGCCGCTTCGAGCGCGAGTTCCTCGCCGTGCCGCCGGAATGCCTGATCCTGACGATGAAGGCGAACCAGAAGTACTTTCCGCTGCTCGACGCGGCCGGCGCGCTGACCGACCGCTTCCTCGTCGTCAGCAACATCCGACCCGCCGACGCGAGCCGCGTGATCGAGGGCAACGAGCGCGTCGTGCGCCCGCGCCTGGCCGACGCCAAGTTCTTCTTCGACCAGGACCGCAAGCGCACGCTCGAGTCGCGCGTCGCGGCGCTCGACGCCGTCGTCTACCACGGCAAGCTCGGCAGCCAGGGCGAGCGCGTGCGGCGCGTGCAAGCGGTGGCGCGCGACATCGCCGCGCAGCTCGGCGGTGCGGGCGCCGCCGCGCTCGCCGAGCGCGCAGCGCTGCTCGCGAAGGCCGACCTGCTGACCGACATGGTCGGCGAGTTCCCCGAACTGCAGGGCACGATGGGCGGCTACTACGCGCGCAACGACGGCGAGCCAGACGAGGTCGCGTTCGCGATCGAGGACCACTATCGGCCGCGCTTCGCCGGCGACGCCCTGCCGCGCAACGCGACCGGCATCGCACTCGCGCTCGCCGACAAGCTCGAGACGCTCGCCGGCCTGTTCGGCATCGGCCAGGCGCCGACCGGCGACAAGGACCCGTTCGCGCTGCGCCGCCATGCGCTCGGCGTCGTTCGCATGCTCGTCGAGCGCGATCTGCCGCTGGCGATCGGGCCGCTGATCGAGAGCGCGTTCAAGGCTTTCGGCCCGACGCACGGCCAGTCGCAGTCCGAGGTCGGCGCGTTCATCCACGAACGGCTGATCGGCTACCTGCGTGAGTCGGGCTACGGCGCGAAGGAAGTCGACGCCGTCTGCGCCTTGCAGCCCGCGCGCTGGGGCGACCTGCCCAGGCGCCTTGCCGCGGTGCGCGCGTTCGCGCAGATGCCGCAGGCGGCGTCGCTCGCGGCGGCCAACAAGCGCGTCGGCAACATCCTGAAGAAGTCCGACGCCGCAGCCGCGTCGCACGTCGACGAGGCGCTGCTGAAGGAACCGGCCGAAGCCGCGTTGCACGCCGCGCTCGAGCAGGTGCAACCGCAGGCCGACGCTGCCTTCGCGCGCGCCGACTACGCGGCGTCGCTGCAGATGCTCGCGGCACTGAGAGAGCCGGTCGATGCCATCTTCGACGCCGTGATGGTGAACGCCGACCACGCGCAGTTGCGCGCCAATCGCCTCGCGCTGCTCGCCCGGCTCCACACGGCGATGAACCGGGTCGCCGATCTGTCGAGGCTCGCCGCGTGAGCCGCGAAAGAGGGGCCCCGCGCAGCGGGGATCGAAGCGAGCGAATGCGGCGCGCTGCCGACCTCGCAAGCGTGTCGCGTCGAGCGCAACGACCGGAGGCAGCCGCGTGAACCCGAATCTCAAGCTCGTCATCCTCGACCGCGACGGCACGATCAACGAGGATCACGCCTACTACGTGAAATCGGCCGACGAGTGGGTGCCGTTGCCCGGCGCGCTGGAGGCGATCGCACGCCTGAACCACGCCGGCTGGCACACGGTGGTGGCAAGCAACCAGTCGGGCATCGGCAGGGGGCTCTTCGACATGGCCGCGCTCAACGCGATGCACACGAAGATGAACCGCCTGCTGCAGCAGGTGGGCGGCCGCATCGACGCCGTCTATTTCTGTCCGCATGCGCCGGACGACGGCTGCGACTGCAGGAAGCCGCTGCCGGGCCTGCTGTTGCAGATCGGCGAGCGCTATGGCGTCGACCTGGCGCAGGTGCCGATGGTCGGTGATTCGCTGCGCGACATGCAGGCCGCCGTCGCCGCCGGCTGCAAGCCGCACTTCGTCGCCAGCGGCAAGCATCGCGGCGACGACGTGCTCGCCATCGCGCGCCTGCTGTCGGGTGTGCCCGGCGTGCACGTGCACGCCGACCTCGCGGCGTTCGCCGAGGCGCTGATCCAGTCCGAGCGCGCGGCGCGCAGCGAGGCGGGCCGGCCGCAATCGGGCTACGGCCATCTGGAGTGACCCTAGATTCGGCAGTTGACCGCTTTCCTTCGCTGCTACACCGCATGAAAACTGACGATTGCGCCCACGACCGCCTTCACCGCTGGGGCGAGAGCGCTACGCACCCGATCGAGCCACGCTGCGGCGCGCTGGCCGCGTTGCTCCTCCTCGCGGGCACGAGCCCGCAGCGTCCAGCCCAAGCGAAGCGCAGGGCAAGCCTGCGCCTGGCCTTGCCAGCCCGCCGCATCGCGGCCCGCTCGGGCGCGTCCAACTGCCGAATCT
>CAZVNC010000486.1:0-2503 GCA_964628305.1 uncultured Ideonella sp. | reverse complement strand
CAGATGGCGGGGGAACTGCTCGGCCTCGACGGCATCAGCGAGGACCGCCACTCATGCGACGCGGTCGCGCTCGAAGACTCGCAGGTCTGCATGATTCCCTATGGCCGGCTGGAGGAACTGTCGCACAAGGTGACCAACCTGCAACGCCAGTTTCATCGCGTGATGAGCCGCGAGATCGTTCGCGACCACGGCGTGATGCTGCTGCTCGGCGGCATGCGCGCCGAGGCGCGGCTCGCGGCCTTCGTGCTCAACCTCACGCAGCGGCTGCAGGCGCGCGGTTTCTCCGGTACCTCGCTCGTGCTGCGGATGACGCGCGAGGAGATCGGCAGCTACCTCGGCCTCAAGCTCGAAACGGTGAGCCGCGCGTTCTCGCGCTTCCAGGAGGACGGCTTGCTCGAAGTCAAGCAGCGGGACATCCGCGTCCTCGACGAGCCCGGGCTGCGGCGCCTGCTCAACGACGCGCCCTGCTGAGCGGGAACGCTCAGCCTAGAAACGGCAGTTGGACGCGGCCGAGCGGGCCGCGATGCGTCGTGCTGGCAAGGCCAAGCGCAGGCGTGCCCTGCGCTTCGCTTGGGCTGGACGCTGCGGGCTCATGCCCGCGAGGAGGAGCAACGCGGCCAGCGCGCCGCAGCGTGGCTCGATCGGGCGCGTGGCGATGTCACCTGAACCGTGAGTGTCGACGTGGGTGCCAATCTCAGTGCTCAAGGGGCGTCGCCAGCGGCGGGAAGCGGTCAACTGCCGCCTCCAGGCTCAGGGCTTTGGCGCGGCCGGCGTCGCCGCGTGGTTGCGCCCCTGCATCGCCGGCACTTGGCTGGGTTGAGGATGCTCCTTCACCGGCAACACATCATCCGCGCCTTGGATCGCGATCACCGCCGTCGCGATCGCCGCGACGACGACCACGAGCGGACCGCCGACGACGAGCCACATCATGCGGTGACGCCACCAGGGCGATGGGTCGTGCGGAATGTCCGGAATCATGGGCTGTCTCCAGCGCGACGCTCGGTCGCCGGCTCAGCGCGGCACGACGAAGGTCGATGCTTCGTCTACCGTCACCGCCTGCTGGCCGGCCTCGGCCTCGCGCGTGATGTGGAACTCGATCTTGTGCGCGCCGGGCCCGAGCGCCTGCGCCTGCTTCGGCTCGACCTGCACCGCGACCGGCACCCAGCGTGACTCGGCCGGCGCGAGCGCGGTTTCGCCGCGCACGATCGCGCGCGCGCCTTCGATGCCGCCGGCGGTGATGCTGTAGCGCTGCGGCGTCTCGGTCGTGTTCATCAACTGAAGACTGTAGACGTTCTCGATCCGGCCCTCGTCGACCAGGCGCGCGAGCGACCCGCGATCGCGGACGACGTCGACCCGAAACGGCGCCCGCAATGCGAGGCTCGTGACGAAGGCGCCGCCGATCAGCAGCAGCACGACGCCGTAGATCAGCACCCGCGGCCGCAGCACGCGGCGCAGCGTGAGCGTGCCGCCGTCCTGCAGGCTGCGCTGCGTCGCGTAGCGGATCAGCCCGCGCGGATAACTCATGCGGTCCATCACGCCGTTGCAGACGTCGATGCACGCCGCACAGCCGATGCATTCGTACTGCAGGCCCTTGCGGATGTCGATGCCGGTCGGGCAGACCTGCACGCACAGCGTGCAGTCGATGCACTCGCCCTTGCCCGCGTCCTTCAGCCCGGCGTGGCCCAGCGACTTCGGCCGCGAGCCGCGCGGCTCGCCACGCGCGGCGTCGTAGCTGATGATCATCGTGTCGTGGTCGAACATCGCGCTCTGGAAGCGCGCGTACGGGCACATGTACTTGCACACCTGCTCGCGCATGAAGCCCGCGTTGCCGTAGGTCGCGAAGCCGTAGAACAGGATCCAGAACGTCTCCCACGGTCCGAGGCCCGAATGCAGCACGCCGCTCGCGAGACTGCGAATCGGCGTGAAGTAGCCGACGAAAGTGAAGCCCGTCCACAGACCGATCGCGATCCAGATCAGGTGCTTGCCGCCGCGGCGCAACAGCTTGTTCGCGCCCCAAGCGGAGCGGTCGAGCCGGATCCGTGCCGGGCGATCGCCTTCCAGGCGATGCTCGACCCACATGAAGATCTCGGTGTAGACCGTCTGCGGGCAGGCGTAGCCGCACCACAGCCGGCCGGCGACGGCGGTGAACAGGAAGAGCCCGTAGGCGGACAGGATCAGCAGGCCCGTCAGGTAGATGAAGTCCTGCGGGTAGAGGACGAGATCGAAGATGTAGAAGCGCCGCGCCGCGAGGTCGAACAGCACCGCCGGACGGTCGTTCCACTTCAGCCACGGCAGACCGTAAAACACGAGTTGCGTCGCCCACACCAAGGCCCAGCGCCAGGCGGCGAACCAGCCGTGCACGGCGCGCGGATGGATCGTCCCCTCGCTCGCGTACATCGACACCACCGCCGCCGACTCGGCAGCGATGGGGATCGTGCGCCGCTCGTCAGTCATCCGCGCCGTGCTAGCGCGCCGCGGACGCGGCCGGTGCCGCCGACGCGAC
>CAZVNC010000485.1:0-2504 GCA_964628305.1 uncultured Ideonella sp. | reverse complement strand
TCGATGAAGGTCTTGAGCAGGTGGATCGACGAGATGCCGATGATCGCCATCGCCAGCTTCACCTTGAGCACGCTCGCGTTGACGTGGCTGAGCCACTCCGGCTGGTCGGGATGGCCTTGCAGGCCGAGCCGCGAGACGAAGGTCTCGTAGCCGCCGACGATCACCATCACGAGCAGGTTGGAGATCATCACGACGTCGATCAGCCCGAGGACGATCAGCATCACGCCCTGCTCGCTGAGCGTGCCGACATCGCTGATGAGATGCCACAGTTCGTTCAGGAACAGGTAGACGTAGACACCCTGGGCGACGATCAAGCCAAGGTACAGCGGCAGCTGCAACCAACGCGAGAAGAAGATCAGGTTCGGCAGCGGTTTGAGTTTGGGGGTCGACATGGTCGGGGTGGATTTGGGAAGGCGGGCAATTATCAGACGGCGGCGGGGCTGGCGGCACGAGCCGTAGCAGGCGCGCTCGGGCCGGCGTCCATGAAGGCGCGCCGCGAGCTATGGCAGCATGACGGTTTCGCGCAGCGTTCACTTGCCGCCCCGAGCATCGCCTTCCATCCACCATGCCAGGCCACATCAGCTATGAAGCGCAGGACGCCGAGAACGGGGCTGGCGTCGCGCGCCTGACGCTTGCGAACCCGGGCAAGCACAACGCGATCGACATTGCGATGTGGCGCGAGCTGCGCGCGGTGTTCGAACGGCTGCAGGCGCTGCCTGCCGAAGACGCGCCGCGCGTCGTGATCGTCGAAGGCGCTGGCGGACAGTTCGCCTCCGGCGGCGACATCGCCGAGTTCGCCGGCTTCCGATTCGACGAAGAGCGGCTGCGCGACTTTCACGAGCACATCGTCGCCCCTGCGCTCGGCGCCATGCTCGGCTGCGACATCCCGCTCGTCGCGCAGATCGATGGCGCGTGCGTCGGCGGCGGGCTCGAGATCGCCGCCTGCTGCGACATCCGCATCGCGGCCGAAAGCGCACGCTTCGGCGCCCCGATCGCGAAGCTCGGCTTCCCGATGGCGCCGGGCGAACTGCAACTGCTGTGCGGCGTCGCGCCCGTGCCGCTGTTGCGCGAGATGCTGCTCGAAGCGCGCCTGATCGGCGTGGCGCGCGCGCTGCAATCCGGCCTCGTGCACGCCGTCGTGCCGGACGGCCTGCTTGCGCAGGCCGCGGTCGAGCGCGCGCAGGCGATCGCGACGCTGTCGCCGCAGGCGGCGCGCATCAACAAGGGCACGCTGCGCCAGATCGCGGCCGGCGGCCCGGGCGATGCCGAGCGAAGGGCACACTACGCCTATGCCGACAGCGCCGAACACCGCGAAGGCATCCATGCCTTCCTCGAAAGGCGAACCCCGCGCTTCGATCGCGGCTGACCCCCCGATGAACAGCAACCTCTTCGCCGCACTGCGCGGCGCCTTTCCCGCCGACCTCGATGCGACCGCGATCGAGGCGGCGGACGGCGGCGGCTTCTACACCTGGCGCGACCTCGATCGCGCGACGGCGATGATCGCCAACCTGCTCGCCTCGCTCGAACTGCCCGCCGGCAGCCGCATCGCGGTGCAGACCGAGAAGTCGGTCGAGGCGCTGATGCTGTATCTGGCCGTGCTGCGCGCCGGCTTCGTCTACCTGCCGCTGAATACCGCGTACCAGGCAGCTGAGATCGAATACTTCATCGGCGACGCCGAGCCGGCGGTCGTCGTCTGCGCGCCGCGCAACTTCGGCTGGGTGTCGCGGATCGCGTTCAAGGCCGGCACGCGCAATGTCTTCACGCTCGACGACGACCGCGGCGGCACGCTGCTGCAGCGCGCGGCACAGATGAGCGACTCGCATGCGCCGGCCGCGCGAAGTGCGGACGACCTCGCCGCGATCCTCTACACCTCGGGCACGACCGGCCGCAGCAAGGGCGCGATGCTGACGCACGCCAACCTGCTGTCGAACGCGCTGACGCTGAAGGCGTACTGGGGCTGGAGAACGCCGCAAGAGGGGGGCGACGTGCTGATCCACGCGCTGCCGATCTTTCACGTCCACGGCCTGTTCGTCGCGACGCACTGTGCGCTGCTGAACGCGAGCAAGATGATCTGGTTCGCGAAGTTCGACGCCCGCGCCGTCATCGCGCGCCTGCCGGATGCCACCGTCTTCATGGGCGTGCCGACGCTCTACGTGCGACTGCTCGCCGAGCCGGGGCTAACGCGCGACGCGTGCCGCCACATGCGGCTCTTCATCTCGGGCTCGGCCCCACTGCTGATCGAGACCTTCGACGCCTTTCGCGAGCGCACGGGCCACACCATCCTCGAGCGCTACGGCATGAGCGAAACATCGATGCTGACCTCCAACCCCTGCGCGCCGGAAGACGGCGAGCGCCGCGGCGGCACGGTCGGCTTCCCGCTGCCCGGCGTGGGCCTGCGCGTCACGGACGATGCCGGCCGGCCATTGCGCACAGGCGAGATCGGCGGCATCGAGGTGACGGGGCCGAACGTCTTCAAGGGTTACTGGCGCATGCCCGAGAAGACC
>CAZVNC010000484.1:0-2517 GCA_964628305.1 uncultured Ideonella sp. | reverse complement strand
GAGATCGGCGATGCCGGCGTAGCCTACTGCGGCGAGGATGCGGCCGAGGTTCGGGTCGCTGGCGAAGAACGCGGTCTTGACGAGCGGTGAATGGGCGATCGCGTAGGCGACGAGCCGGCATTCGGCTTGGCTGCGCCCGCCGTCGACCTGCACGGTGATGAACTTGGTCGCGCCTTCGCCGTCGCGCACGATGGCCTGCGCGAGCTGCTCGGCAACCTCGATCACCGCGTCGCGCAACAGCGCGCCGTCGACGCTGTCGAACTGGGTGACCGGCGTGTTGCCGGCGGCGCCGGTCGCGACGAGGACGAAGGAATCGTTGGTCGACGTGTCGCCGTCGATCGTGATCCGGTTGAAGGACCGATCGGCCGCCTCCTTCACGAGCGCGCCGAGCAGTGCGCCGTCGATCGCGGCATCGGTCGCGACGAAGCCGAGCATCGTCGCCATGTTCGGGCGGATCATGCCCGCGCCCTTGCTGATGCCGCTCACGGTGACCGTGCGGCCGTCGATCCGCACCTGGCGCGACGCCGCCTTCGGCACGGTGTCGGTCGTCATGATCGCTTCGGCCGCCTGTGTCCAGTGCGCCTCGTCGAGATCGGCGAGCGCGGCCGGCAGGCCGGCGACGATGCGATCGACCGGCAGCGGCTCCATGATCACGCCGGTCGAGAACGGCAGCACCTGCTCGGGCGCGATGCCGAGCAGACCGGCCAGCGCACTGCAGGTCGCGCGCGCATCGGCGAGCCCCGGCTCGCCGGTGCCCGCGTTCGCGTTGCCGGTGTTGACGACGAGCGCACGGATCGCCGCCCCCGCGCCAAGATGCTGGCGGCAGACCTGCACCGGCGCGGCGCAGAAGCGGTTCTGGGTGAAGACGGCCGCGACCTGCGATCCGGGGACGAGCGTCATCACCGTCAGGTCGCGCCGCCCTGCTTTCCTAACCCCCGCCATCGCGGTGCCGAGCTGGATGCCGGGCACGCCATGAACCGATTGCGGCGACGCGGCGGTGAGATTGACTGGCATGGTGCGTAACCCGGCGAGCATTGGGATGGCGTCGATTGTAGGAAGCCCGCTCGTTGCAGACCGCCTGCGCTTGCGAGCCTGTGCCCGTCAAGGCCTGTCGTGACTCTTCACCATCTCGAGCACCGGCTTGAACGCCGGATGCTCGCACGTTGCCAGCCACTCGAAGATCACCATCTCCGCCGTGACGAGCGTCGCACCGGCCTGCCGCAGGCGCTCCATCGCGGCGCACTTGTCACTCGCGCGGCGCGAGCCGCAGGCGTTCTCCACAACCCGGACCTCGAAGCCTCGCGCCAACAGACCGAGCGCGGTCTGCAGCAGGCAGACGTGCGCCTCGCAACCGGCGATGACGACCTCGGGGCGATGCGCGCCCGGATCGCCTTCGATCAGCGCTTCGGCCAGTCCGTCCTCGCAGGCATCGAAGTGCATCTTCGAGAGCGTCTTGTCGCAACGCTCGCGCACCTTCGGCGCGTTCGGCCCGAGTCTGGACGGGTTCTGTTCCGTGCCGACGACCCGCACGCCAAGCGCGTGGGCGGCGTCGGCGAGCAGCACGGCCTGCGCGACGACGCGCTCGCCCTCATCGATCGCAGGCAACAGCCGCGACTGGTAGTCCACGAGCACGAGCACGCATCGGCTGCTGTCCATCGTGTCGCTCATCGCTGGCCTCCCTGGCTGCATCCGACTATAGAAGCATTTGCCGCCAACACCGGCCGCGGCAAATGCACTGGACGACCCGGTTCGCGCCGCCGAGCGATCCCGCCCGGCGCGCACCGCGACAATCGGCGCTTCGCCAACCGGCCAGGATCGACTCTCGGTGCAATCCCTCATCGCCCTCACCCAAGGCGCGCCCGCCGCGACACTGATCTTGTTGACGATCGCAGGCGTCGGCCTTGCCGGACTGTTCGCGAACCAGGCGCTTATCGAGCGCAGCCTCTTTCGGCCGTACTGGCTGGTCCGGCGCAGCGAATACCCGACCCTGATCACGAGCGCGTTCGTGCATGCCGATCTCGCCCATCTGTTCTTCAACGGCTTCACGTTCTGGGCGTTCGCGTTCTCGCTCGAGCGCACGATCGGCTCGCCGATGTTCCTGCTGCTCTATTTCTTCGGCCTGCTGGCGAGCGATGCCGGAACGTTTTTCAAGCACCGCGGCGATCCCGCTTACGCCACGCTGGGTGCGTCGGGCGCGATCCTGGCGGTGCTCTTCGCGTCGATCGTCTATTTTCCGACGGCGTCGATCTTCATCCTGCCGATCCCGGTGCCGATCCCGGCGCCACTCTTTGCCGTGGCCTATCTCGCCTACACTTGGTACGTGTCGCGACAGGGGCGCGGCCGCGTCAATCATGACGCGCATTTTTCGGGCGCGATCGCCGGCCTGGTGTTTGTCGCGCTGACCGAACCGGCGGTCGTTCAGCGCGCAATCGATACCGTCTTCGGCTGATCGCTTGGGGCAAAGCAAGTTGGGCGCATCCGGCTCACTTTCGCTTGCACTACGGAGCGTGAGCCCTT
>CAZVNC010000483.1:248-2519 GCA_964628305.1 uncultured Ideonella sp. | reverse complement strand
GTGCCCGCGGCCTTCAGCATCGCGGCGAGCTGAGCCGCAGTCTGCGGGCCAATGTCGAGGATCAGGTCGTCGGCTTCGACGGCTGCCGACGCCTTGACGCTCGCCTGCGCGTCGGCCTTGAATTCCTTCGCGGTGACGACGTCCTGCGGAACCGGCACCGCCGCACCGCGCACCTTCATGGCATCGATCACGGCACGCGCCTCTTCGACCAGATCGGCTTCGGCCAGGCTCTTGCCGATCGGAAATCCTGCGGCGAGCAGGAACGTGTTGGCGATCCCGCCGCCGACGATCAGCTGATCGACCTTCGCCGCAAGCGCCTGCAGGATCGTCAGCTTGGTGCTGACCTTGGCGCCGGCGACGATCGCAACGAGCGGCCGCTTCGGATGCGCGAGCGCGGTCGTGAGGGCGTCGATCTCGGCCGCGAGCAGCGGGCCGGCGCAGGCGACGGGCGCGAACTGTGCGATGCCGTAGGTCGAGGCTTCGGCGCGGTGCGCGGTGCCGAAGGCGTCGTGGACGAAGATGTCGCAAAGCGCGGCCATCTTGCGTGCAAGCGCCTCGTCGTTCTTCTTCTCGCCCTTGTTCAGGCGGCAGTTCTCGAGCATCACGACCTCGCCCGCGGCGACCTTCACGCCATCCACCCAATCCGCGATCAGCGGCACCGGACGGCCGAGGAGTTCGGCCAGCCGCGCCGCGACCGGGGCGAGCGAATCCGCGGGCTTGAACTGGCCTTCGGTCGGGCGCCCGAGGTGCGAAGTCACCATCACCGCCGCTCCGGCATCGAGCGCCATCCGGATGCAGGGCAGGCTGGCAAGGATGCGCGTGTCCTCGGTGATGCGGCCGGACTCGTCCTGCGGCACGTTCAGATCGGCGCGAATGAAGACGCGCCGGCCGGCGGCGCGCCCGGCGGCGACGAGATCGGAGAAGCGAAGAATTTTCATGGTGCAAGTCCTTTGCACCGATTCTAGGGAAGGCGTGCTGCCCTCAGGAGTCGTGCGCGGCGCCCTTGGCCCGGTCGTCGAGCTTGGGCGCCACTTTGCCGGCGGCGGGCTGCGCGACGAGCTGGGGGGCGACGGCTTCGATCTTGTTCTCGCGCATGTAGTCGTTCATGTCGCGCCAGCCTTCGAAGATCGCGGCCCGTTCGGACTTGCGATTCAGCGCGTAGCAGTCCTCGATCGCGCGCCCCGCGTGGCGGCACGCGGCGCCGATCGCCTTGCCGTCGGCCTCGCGTGCCGCGGCGACCTTCTCGGGCGATTCGATGCCGAGTTGTTCGCAGCCGGAGAGGAGTCCGGCGACGGCGAAGACGGCAAGGGCGAGGCGGCGCATGGCAGGGTCCATCGAGGCGATGCGCCCGTTATCGGCCGCTTGCCGCGCCGGCTGAACCCCGGGTTACTTCGCCGGGCCGTTATCGACCCGGCGACCTGGCACCGTCCTCAGGCCGGGGCGCCGCCCGCCATCGCCAGCAGGCGCTGGACACGCTCCTCGGTCGACGGGTGGGTCGAGAACAGGCCGCGCAGGCCGCCGCCGGAAAGCGGATTCATGATCATCATCTGCGCCGTTTCGGGGTGCCGCTCGGCGGTTTCGAGGCGCGTGCCGTGCGCGTAGGCCTGGATCTTCTCGAGCGCGCTCGCCAGCGCGCGCGGGTCGTCCGAGATCTCGGCGCCGCCGCGGTCGGCCTCGAACTCGCGGGAGCGGCTGATCGCCATCTGGATCAGGCCAGCGGCCATCGGCGCGAGGATCATCACGAGCAGGCCGACGATCGGGTTCGGGCGGTTCTCGCCACGTCCGCCGAAGAACATCGCGAAATTGGCAAGCATCGAGATCGCGCCGGCCATCGTCGCGCTGATGGTCGAGATCAGGATGTCGCGGTGCTTGACGTGCGCCAGTTCGTGCGCCATCACGCCGCGCAGTTCGCGCTCGCTGAGCACGCGCAGGATGCCGGTGGTCGCGGCGACGGCGGCATGCTCGGGGTTGCGGCCGGTCGCAAACGCGTTCGGCGCCGCTTCGTCGATCAGGTAGACCTTGGGCATCGGCAGCTGCGCACGCTGCGCCACGTCGCGCACCATGGTGTAGAACTGCGGCGCCGAGGTCTCGTTGACCTCCTGCGCCTTGTACATCTTCAGCACCAGCTTGTCCGAGAACCAGTAGCTGAAGAAATTCATGCCGAGCGCGACGACGAGCGCCAGCATCATCCCCTGGCGCCCGCCGAGCAGCGAACCGATCGCCATGAACAGGGCGGTGATGGCCGCCATCAGCACGGCGGTCTTCAGCATG
>CAZVNC010000483.1:0-238 GCA_964628305.1 uncultured Ideonella sp. | reverse complement strand
TCGATCCTTTTTCGATTGCAAGGTTGCGCACTACCCGCGCAGCGCGGTAGATGGTGCCGGTGGGGACAAGTTCAATGTGCGGCGCCAAAGCGCATGCCGGGCGCCAGCCGGTGCGCGGCAAGGTACTGCGCTGCGGTCGCCCTCCGGCCGCCTGGGTGTTGCAATTCGACGACGCTTAGAGCGCCGGCGCCGCAGGCGACGACGATGCCGTCGTCGGTCGCGGCGAGGATCTCGCCCG